>NZ_JASDCZ010000029.1:0-21565 GCF_030407635.1 Micrococcus sp. APC 4021 | reverse complement strand
TCTGGCGGGGACGGGGCATCGGGCGGGGCCCGGGTGAATGCCGTTCATTTAGAGTGTCGGCGCTCACTGTACGGGCCGCGCGCCGGGAAGGGAAGGCTGGTCCGTAGCCGGCCTGACACCTCCTGCCCGTCCGACGGGTCAGAATGGCCGGATGGACGAGACCACTGAACCGCCCCGGGCGCGCCGCCGCCGCGGACGACCTCTCTCCCCCGCTCTGAGCCGCGAAGCGATCGCGGACGCGGCGCTCGCGGTCGCCCGCACCGAGGGATACGAAGGGCTCACCATGGCGGCGGTCGGCCGTCGCCTGGGCGTGGCGCCGAGCGCGCTCTACAACCACATCAGCGGCAAGCATGAGCTGCTCGTCCTGCTGCAGGACGCCGTGATGGGCGAGGTCTCGCTCGTCGAGCTGGAGGCCGCGATCCGGGGCGAGGTGCCCGTCGTCGCCGCCCTGCGGGCGTGGGCGCGCTCCTACCGCGACGTCTTCGCGGCCCATCCGCCGCTGATCCCGCTCATCGCGACCCTGCCGATCGAGGGAGCCCCGTCGACGCAGCGGGTCTACGAGACGGTGTGCGCGGTGCTGGCCCGGACCGGTCTGGCGCCGGAGCAGGTGCTGGCCCGGGTGATCGCGCTCGAGTCGTTCATCTACGGGTCTGCGTACGACGTCGACGCTCCGGCCGACATCTTCGAGGTGGCGGGGGCGCAGGAGCGCCTGCCCGCGCTTGGCGCGGCCGCCGAGGCCTTCCGGGCGGGCGGGGGCACGCGCGCGACGGGGGCGCGGAACCCCTATGCGGACGCACCCTTCGAGGAGGGACTGGACCTGCTGCTCGCGGGCCTCGGCGACTGACCCGCGGACTGCCGGCCACGTGTCAGGCCGGCACGGACGCGCCGCCCCTGTGTGTGAGAGGGGCGGCGCGTCGACGGATCTGTGCGCGGCGGATTTTCAGTCGGTCAGGCCCAGACGACGGCGGGCCGCGACCAGCACCCCCGCGGCGGCGGCGCCGAGGCCGGCCAGCCACCAGCCGGTGGACTGCCCCGTCTCGACGGTGTCCGGGGTCGTGTGCTGCTCGTCGGCGTCGTCCTCGACCGGAGCGGGCTGCTCCTCCTCGTCCTCCGGAGCCGGGGCGGCCTCGTCGGCCCGGAACGCGGCGAGCGCCGCGGCGGTGTCCGGGTCGGTCAGGTCGAGCGGCTTCCCGTTGAGGACGCCGTCCTCGGCATCGAGGAAGCCGTCGTACGCGGCGGAGATCTCCTCGCCGACATGCACGGTGACGGTCTGGACGTGGGCGACGTGGTCGCTGTGGAAGTCGACGGTGAAGGTGTCCGTACCGACGAAGCCCTCGTCGGGGATGTACCAGGCACGGAGCTCGGAGTGCTCCGAGTCACGGAACGCGAAGACCTCACCGTGGGCCGGCTCGGCCACGACCGCCGCGTAGGCGTCCTCCATCGTCGGCGCGGCGACCAGGTGGACGATCTCAGCGCCCGCCACCCCGGGAGCCAACTGCATGGCCGAGTCCCAGACCAGGGGCCGGTCCCCGAGGTCGGCCGTCTGCGGGCCGTCGACGGCGTGCACGGCCGCCCCCTGATCGTCGGCGAGGTCGGCGTCCGCCTGGAGCGTGATGCCCATGTTCAGCATCTGCCCGTCCACCTCCACGTCGTACCGCACGAGGCCTTCACCGGCCGCGCCGAGCGCGCGGCGGGTCTCCAGGACGTCCACCGCGCCGCCGTCGATGACGTCCAGGGCGGTGAACTCCACCTCCTGGCCGCCCTCCAGGCGGGTGCCGTCCTCGGCCACCGGGGTGAGCGTGAGCGTGAGGTCCTCCGGGTCGTAGCCGTCGTAGGTCTGGAAGAAGGCGGCGGTGACGTTCTCGTGGTCGACGGCCTGGAAGTAGCCGGCCTGGGGGCCATGGGCGTCGTCCCAGGCCGCGGCGGGGCCGGCGAGGGCGACGGTGGTGATGAGGCCGGCGGCGGCGACGGCGGCGGGCAGGTGACGGAGGGAGGGACGACGGGTACGGATGACGGACATGGCAGATCCTCACTGAGTCGGCCGGACAGGGGTGGCGGTCCCCGCCTCTGCAGCACCGGTGGTCCGGGCTCCACGGGTGGAGACGCCTCGAGTCTGTCCGCCGAGAGCCTGCCGTGAAAGGGCTGTGCGACGTCGATGCGTGATCGACGCTGGACCGCAACCCGGTCGTGACCGGTGGTTCTCGACGGCGAGCTGGCCGTCACGACGACGAAGGCCCGGTCCGCACGGACCGGGCCTTCTGACGGGTGGAGGTAAGGGGATTCGAACCCCTGACCTTCTGCATGCCATGCAGACGCGCTACCAACTGCGCCATACCCCCAGGTGGGTGGTGACTCCGTTTCCGGCGGACCGGCCGGAGCACCTGAACAGAATACCCGGCCTGCGGCAACCGCGCAAACCGGCCGGGCGGCGTCGATGGACCGCCGCGACGCCACGGCCTAGCGTGCAGGAGACGCCCCCATGCCCCCCCGCCAGCCCAGGAGGTCCTGCATGTCCCGCACTGACGCACCGATCCGCACCGCCCTGATCGGCTACGGGTTCGCCGGGAAGACGTTCCACGTCCCCCTGCTCCACGCCACGGAGGGACTCGCTCTCACCCATGTCGTCTCGAGCCGCCCGGACGCGGTGCACGCGGACCTGCCGGACGTCGTCGTGGTGCCTGACGTGGACAAGCTCCTGGCTCGCCACGACGTGGACCTCGTGGTGATCGCCGCCCCGAACGACCAACACGCGCCGCTCGCGCGCACGGCCCTGAGGGCGGGTAGGCACGTGGTGGTAGACAAGCCCTTCACGCTGAGTCTCGCCGAGGCGCGGGAGCTTCGCGACCTCGCGGTCGAGACCGGGCGGGTGCTGCGGGTGTTCCAGAACCGCCGCTTCGACAGCGACTTCCTGGGCATCGCCGAGCTGGTCCGCTCCGGCCGGCTCGGGGACGTCGTCCACCTCGAGTCCCGGATCGACCGCTTCCGCCCGACCGTCCGGGACCGCTGGCGGGAAGCCGCGGTGCCCGGGGGCGGCATCTGGTTCGACCTCGGACCGCACCTGGTCGACCAGGCGCTCCTGCTCTTCGGTGTCCCCGAACGCGTAGACGCCGACCTCGCGGCCCTGCGTCCGGGCGCCCCGGTCGAGGACTGGGCGCACTGCGTGCTGCAGTACCCGGGCCGGCGCGTGGTCCTGCAGGCGTCGATGCTCGTGGCCGGCGGCAGCCCGCGCTTCGCGGTCCACGGCACGCGTGGCTCCGCGGTGAAGGAACTGCCGGATCGGCAGGAGGTTCAGCTGCGCGCTGGTCTGCTCCCCGGCGCCGAGGGCTGGGGCGTCGATCCGGACCCGATCCTCCTGCACGACGGGGAGGGGAACACCGAGCGCGTCCCCGCGCCGATCGGAGCCCAGCAGCGGTCCTACGCGGGCGTGCGCGACGCGATCCTGGGCCGCGCGAGCAGCGACGCCGCCACCCCCGACCAGGCCGTCGCCGTGATGGCGGTGCTCGAGGCCGCCGTCGCCTCGGCGCGGGAGGGCCGTGCGGTGGAACCCGCACTCACGGCGGCGGAGCGCGCAGCGTACCCCGGCGTGTCCCCCGCACCGACCGCGGCGGAGCGACATCACCGCAGTGCAGAACCGCGGTGATGTCGCGGGGCGGCGGTCGCCTCCCGGCCCCGCACGGGAGTCCGACGACGACGAAGGCCCGGTCCGTGTGGACCGGGCCTTCTGACTGGTGGAGGTAAGGGGATTCGAACCCCTGACCTTCTGCATGCCATGCAGACGCGCTACCAACTGCGCCATACCCCCAGATGTGGGCGCCACCCGCGATCTTCACGCGCCGTTTCCGGCCCGTTCGCCTCGCTGGCAACTCGACCAGCGTACACGGTCCCCGTGCGGGCGCCAAATCGGCGTCCGGGCCGGGGCGCCCTCAGATGCCGTAACCCTCGAGGGTCCAATCGCCCCAGCCCTCGGCCCCGGTGTCGGCAGTGAACGCGCCCTGCAGCACGGCGGCGCGGGCGTTGCCGATCCGTTCCATCGCCGCGAAGGCCTCGCCCTCGTGACGCAGGAGCAGCCCCGTGGCCGCGCGGATCAGCGCACCGTGGGCCACGACGAGCAGGGTGTGGGCACCACCGTCGCGCGGGGTGTCCGCCCAGTGCGGGGGAACGTGTCCGCGCAGCGCACGCAGGGCCCGCTCGCCGCCCCCGCGCAGGGTCTCCCCGCCCACGGGGCCGGCGTCGAGCGCCGGCTCGGCCCGCCAAAGGCGGTGCTCGTCCGGCCAGCGTTCCGCGATGGCACTGAGCTCCAGGCCCTCCCACTCTCCCCCGGCCAGCTCCATCAGCTCCGGGTCGACGGCCACGGACGCCGCGCCCACCCGGGCCTCGAGGACGATCTCGGCCGTGCGGCGCGCCCGGGCCAGCGGGGAGCACACGGCCACGAGCTCCTCCGCGTCCTCGACCAGGTCACCCACGGGCCCGCCGGCGGCGCGGCGGGCCTGGCGCTCCCCCTCGGCGTTCAGCTCGATGTCCGTGTGCCCCTGGTAGCGGTCCAGGACGTTCCAGTCGGTCTCGCCGTGACGCAGCAGGATCAGGCGCATCTCCCGGCCCGCTCAGGAGGCGTGCGAGGCGGAGGCGCCGTCGTCCTGGGTGGCCGCGTCCGGTCGGGTGCTCTCCTCCGGCAGGCCGAGGTCGATCGCCGGGGTGTCCTTCCACAGGCGGTCCAGCGCGTAGAACTCGCGGTCCTCGCGATGCTGGACGTGCACCACGAAGTGTCCGTAGTCGAGCAGCACCCAGTGGCCGTCGGACCGGCCCTCGCGACGCAACGGCTTGAGCTGCTCGTCCTTCAACAGCGCCTCCTCGACGCCGTCGACGATCGCGTTGACCTGACGCTCCGAGGCGCCGGAGGCGATCAGGAAGGCGTCGGTCAGGCCGAGCCGCTCGGCGACGTCGAACGCGACGATGTGCGTGCCGAGCTTGTCCGCGGCGGCGGCCGCGGCGGTGGTGAGGGCGTCCAGGGTGGTCTGGGGAACGGTCACGAGGTCTCCTCTTCCGAGACGTAGAGGTGGTGCTTGGCGATGTATTGGACGACGCCGTCCGGGACGAGATACCAGACGGGCCGGCCCCGGCGGACGCGCTCCCGGCAGTCCGTGGAGGAGATCGCCATGGCGGGGATCTCCATCAGGGAGACGTCGGCGCCCAGGCCCATGTCCGAGAGGTCGTGGCCGGGACGGGTGACACCGACGAAGTGCGCCAGGTCCCAGAGTTCGTCCACGTCCTTCCACGTGAGGATCTGGCCCATCGCGTCCGCGCCGGTGATGAAGAACAGCTCGGCGTCCGGGTGCAGGCGGCGCAGGTCCCGCAGCGTGTCCACGGTGTAGGTCACGCCGGGGCGGTCGATGTCCACGCGGGAGACGGTGAACCGGGGGTTGGAGGCGGTGGCCACCACGGTCATGAGGTAGCGGTCCTCGGCCGGGGAGACCTGCCGGTCCGACTTCTGCCACGGCTGACCCGTGGGGACGAAGACGACCTCGTCCAGCTCGAACTCGGCGGCCACCTCGGAGGCGGCCACGAGGTGCCCGTGGTGGATCGGGTCGAAGGTGCCGCCCATGATGCCGAGGCGACGACGGCGCGCGCCCCCGGCGGTGGGCGCGGGCACGGGGGTGCGGGAGGCGACGGTCATGCGCTCAGGAGACGAACGGACGGCCCGCCACGCAGCCCCCGGCAGGGGCGACGACGCGGCGGGCCGGTGAGACGTCAGTGACCGGAGGTGTGCGAGCCGCGGCCGGTGCCGTGGTGCTGGACCGCGGTGGTGGGCTCGGGCAGGCGCAGCGCGCGGGAGCGCATGGACATGGTGGCGGCCAGGGCGGCCATCAGCAGCGCGAAGACGAGCAGGCCGTACCAGATGGGGTCCATCGGCAGCTCATTGACGACGTGATGGCCCTCGGCGGCGGCCAGGATCAGGGAGGTGTTCAGCATGGATGCTCCTCGGTGCAGCGGGTCAGACGGCCGGGCCGGGGCCGGGCCGAAGGGGTCCTGGTGTCCATCGTAGCCCGGCTCAGCGGCGGATCTGCCCGTCGCCGCGCAGGATCCACTTGGTGGTCGTGAGCTCCTCCAGGCCCATGGGCCCGCGGGCGTGCATCTTCTGGGTGGAGATGCCCACCTCGGCGCCGAGGCCGAGCTCGCCGCCGTCGGTGAAGCGCGTGGACGCGTTCACGATGACGGCCGCGGCGTCCACCTCGGTGATGAACCGCTCGGCCGCGGCCAGGTCGTTCGTGACGATGGCCTCGGTGTGGCCCGTGGACCACCGGCCGATGTGCTCGATCGCCTGGCCGAGGGAGTCCACGACGCGCACGGCCATCTCCATGTCCAGGTACTCGGTGCCCCAGTCCTCCTCCGTGGCGTCCACGGCGTCCCGGGCGTGGTCGCCGCGGTCGGCGAGCGTGGGCAGCCAGGCCCGCGCGGCCTCGTCCACGTGCAGCAGCACGCCGGCACGGGTGAGGGCGCGCAGCACTTCTCGGCCCGTCTCCTCCGCGTCCCGGTGGAGCAGCAGGGTCTCGGCCGCATTGCACACGGAGGTGCGGTGGGTCTTCGAGTTGAGCGCGATGTCCACCGCCATCTGCTTGGGTGCGGAGGCGTCCACGTACAGATGCACGTTGCCCTCACCCGTCTCGATCACGGGCACCCGGGCCTCGCGGACCACGCGCTGGATCAGCTCACGGCCGCCGCGCGGGACGAGGACGTCCACCGCGCCACGGGCGGCCATCAGGGCGGCGACGCCGGGACGTCCGAGATCGTCGATGCCCTGGATGATGTTGGCGTCGAAGCCCTGGTCCACGAGCGCCTCGCGCAGCACCTGGATCAGGACCGCGTTGGTGGACTCCGCGGCCGAGCCGCCGCGCAGGATCACGCCGTTGCCCGACTTCAGGGCGATGCCGGCGATGTCCACCGTGACGTTCGGACGGGCCTCGTACACGGCGCCCACGACGCCCAGGGGCACCCGCACCTGGCTCATCCGCACGCCGTTGGGCAGCGGGCCGCCGCGGACCACGGTGCCCACGGGGTCCGGCAGGCCGGCCAGGGTCTCCAGGGCGAGGGCCAGCGCCTCGACGCGCGCCTCGTCCAGCTTGAGGCGGTCCAGCATGGCCGCCGAGGTGCCGGTCTCGCGGCCGCGGCTGCGGTCCTCGCGGTTGGCCGTGATGATCGCGGCCGTGTTGGCGCGCAGCGCCTCGGCCATGTGGCGCAGGACGGCGTCCTTGCGGGCGCGGCCGGCGACGGCCAGCTCGGGCACGGCCTGACGCGCCCACTCGGCCCGCTGGCGGACGGCCTCCTCGACCTCGGGCGTCGGCGCCTCGGCGTCCTGGCGGCCGGACTGATCCTGGGGTGCGGTGCTCTCGGTGGTCTGCATGCCGCCAGCCTATCGAGCGCCCCGGACGAGGCACGAGGCCCGGTCCGTCGACTCGGCCGGAGCCCGTGCCGGTCAGCGCTGCGGCGGAGCCAGGCGCACCCAGTCGTCGGCGTGCACGACGACGCCGTCGTAGCCCGCGCCGAGGTCCTCGCGGAGGTCGGCGGTCGTCCGCCCGAGCATGGCGGGCAGCTGCGACGAGGAGTACTGCACGAGGCCGCGCGCCCGCACCCGGCCATGCGCATCCACGATCTCGACGACGTCGCCCGGCGTGAAGGCGCCCGTGCAGCCGGTGATGCCCGCGGCCAGCAGGGAGCGGCCGCGGTCGATCGCCCCGGCCACCGCGCCGTCGTCGATGATGAGCCGACCCCGGACCTCCGCCGTGAGGCCGAGCCACGCCGCGCGGGCGGACCGGCGGCGGCCGGTGGCGGAGAACCACGTGCCCACGTCCTCCCCCGCGAAGGCGGCGCCCGCATTGGCGGCCGAGGTCAGCAGGGTCGGGATGCCGGTGGTGGCCGCGATGCCGGCCGCGTCCACCTTGGTCACCATGCCACCCGTGCCCACACCGGCAGAACCGGGCACGCGCACGTCGACGCCGGACAGGTCGTCGTCGGAGGTCACCTCGGGGATACGCCGCGCGTCCGGGTTCGAGGGGTGGCCCGTGTAGAGGGCGTCCACGTCGGAGAGCAGGACCAGCAGGTCCGCCTTGCAGAGGTTGGCGGTGAGGGCCGCGAGGCGGTCGTTGTCGCCGAAGCGGATCTCGCGCGTGGCCACGGCGTCGTTCTCGTTCACGATCGGCATCACGTCGAGCGTGAGCAGCCGCGCGAGGGCGCGGTGCGCGTTCGTGTACTGGGTGCGCCGCATGAGCTCTTCGGCGGTGAGGAGCACCTGCGCCACCTCCGTGTCGTGCCGGCCGAAGCTCGTGGTGTAGTGCGCCATGAGCTTGCTCTGGCCGACCGCCGCCGAGGCCTGCTGGGTGGCGGTGTCCTTGGGGCGGCGGCTCAGCCCGAGGTGCGGGAAGCCGGCCGCGATGGCGCCGGAGGACACGAGCACCACCTGGGTGCCCTTCTGCCGCTCGGCGGCGAGGACGTCCACGAGCCGGTCGATGGCCGCCACGTCCAGGCCGTCCGGGGTGGTCAACGAGGACGAGCCGATCTTCACGACCACTCGGCGTGCGGCCTGCATCGTCTCCCGCGAGGTCACGGGGTTGGCCTGCGGGTCCTCAGAGCCGCGCGTGGCGGGGGTCGGATAGCGGGTGACGACGGTGCGCCGCACGGACATGGATCATCCCTCTCGATCGTCGGTGTCGGTCCACAGGCCGGAGCGTCGCTCGGCCTCCATCTCGGCCCGGGTCGCCGCACGGGCGGCCCGGCGGGCATCCTGCTCGGCGCGCTTCTCCGCGCGGGTCGCGCGGGTGCGCTCGTCGAGCCGCAGGTCGGTGCCCCGGGGCCCGGCGAGCAGCTCGGCTCCCGCGGACAGCGTGGGCTCCCAGTCGAAGACGACGCCCGTGACGTCGTCGCCGATCACGACGGCGTCGCCCGGCCTCGCACCGGCCTTGAACAGGCCGTCCTCGACGCCGGCCCGCTGGAGCCGGTCCGCAAGGTAGCCGATCGCCTCGTCGTTCTGGAAGTCCGTCTGGGCGACCCACCGCTCGGGCTTCTCGCCGCGCACGCGGAACAGCGGCTCGAGGTTGCGCTCCTCGCGGCGGATCGTGAATTCGGCCCGCTCGCCACGGCGGCGATGCCGGCGCGGCACCTCGACGGGCGCGGCCGGCGCGGGCTCGACCACCCGGGAACGGGCCTCCGCCACGAGCTCGGCCATGGCGTACTTGAGGGCGTCCAGGCCCTCGCGGGCCAGCGCGGAGATGTCGAAGACCCGTAGGCCACGGCCCTCGAGCTCGTCGCGGACCATGTCCGCCATCGCGGCGCCGTCGGGCAGGTCGGTCTTGTTCAGGGCGATGAGGCGGGGCCGCTCGTTCAGCGGTACGACGCCCTCCCCGCCCTGGGAGAAGACGGGCTCCACCGCGTAGGCCTCGAGCTCGGCCTCGATGGCCTCGAAGTCGGCGATCGGGTCGCGGTCGGACTCGAGGCTGCCGCAGTCGAGGACGTGCACGAGCGCGGCGCAGCGCTCGACGTGGCGCAGGAACTCCAGGCCGAGGCCGCGGCCCTCCGAGGCACCGGGGATCAGGCCCGGGACGTCGGCCACGGTGAAGCGCACGTCGCCGGCCTGCACGACCCCGAGGTTGGGCACGAGCGTGGTGAACGGGTAGTCCGCGATCTTGGGACGGGCCGCAGACAGGGCAGCGATGAGGGAGGACTTGCCGGCCGAGGGGAAGCCCACGAGCGCGACGTCCGCCACGGTCTTGATCTCGAGCGTCAGGTCCCGGCTCTCCCCCGGCAGGCCGAGCAGCGCGAAGCCGGGCGCCTTGCGCTTCACGGAGGCCAGAGCCGCGTTGCCGAGGCCGCCCTGACCGCCGGCGGCGGCGACGTAGGTCGCGCCCTCCCCCACGAGATCGGCCACGATGTTGCCCTGCTCATCCTTGACCACCGTGCCGTCCGGCACGGGCAGCACGAGCGACTGGCCGTTCTTGCCCTCGCGGTGGTCGCCCATGCCCGGCTGGCCGTTCTCAGCGGACCGGTGCGGGGCGTGGTGGTAGTCCAGCAGCGTGGTGGTCTGCGAGTCCACCACGAGGGTGATGTCGCCGCCGTCGCCCCCGTCGCCGCCGTCGGGGCCACCCAGGGGCTTGAACTTCTCGCGATGCACGGAGACGCACCCGTGCCCGCCGTTGCCGGCGGTGAGGTGGAGGACCACGCGGTCCACGAAGGCTGCCATGGGAGTGCTCCTAGGGGCTGGAGGGATCGGACTCAGACGGCCCAGGGGCCGGAGACGCCGACGGCGGGGGCGGGTCCGGTGGATGCCGGGCCCGCCCCCGCCGGGGCGTCAGGGGGTGCGGGTGTCCTCGCCGGGCGAGGGTCCGCACGCAGACCGCACGAGTGTCAGATCACTCCGCGGCGGGGACGATGTCCACGACCTTGCGGCCGCGGCGCTGGCCGAAGGCCACGGAGCCCGCGGACAGCGCGAAGAGGGTGTCGTCCTTGCCGCGGCCGACGTTGCGGCCCGGGTGGAACTTGGTGCCACGCTGGCGGACGATGATCTCGCCGGCGTTGACGTCCTCGCCGCCGTAGCGCTTGACGCCGAGGTACTGCGGGTTCGAATCGCGGCCGTTCTTCGAGGAACTGCCGGCCTTCTTATGTGCCATTGCTGTTGCCTAACCTCTCGGATGCTCGGTTTCGCCGGTGCCGGTGACGGCTCAGGCGATCCCGGTGATCTTGACCGTGGACAGCTCAGAGCGGTGGCCCTGGCGCTTCTTGTAGCCGGTCTTGTTCTTGTACTTCATGATGACGACCTTCTTGCCACGGGAGTGGGAGACGACCTCGGCGGTCACCTTCACACCGGCGGCATCGGCGCCAGCCTTGACCTCGTCCCCGTCCACCAGCATCAGAGCGGGCAGCTCGACGGAGCCACCGGTCTCAGCGGGAACGCGGTCAAGGGTAACGAGGTCTCCGACGGAAACCTTCTCCTGGCGGCCGCCAGCGCGGACAATCGCGTACACCACTTGGGACTCACTTCTCTCGACGTTTCAACGGATCAGATCGGGTTCTGCTCGCCCGCACCTCGACCGCGGCTGCGTCCGGGTCCGGCGGTCCCTCACCGGGACATGCGGGAGCGTGCGGGCGGTGAACACCGATGGTCCAGCATACTCGCTGCCGGGCATCCGGACCAAACAGAGGCGTGTCGGCGCGTCGCCGCCGCCCGGGGCAGGCCCGGGGCGGCGGCACCGACGACGGTCAGCGGCCGCGACGGGCCAGGTCGGCGGCCTTCACTCCGACGCCGAGCATCACCGGGGCGGCACCCTGCGGCTCGGCGGGGGTGGACGCCTCGGCCACGGCCGCGGTGAAGCGGCCGCCCTGGGCGCCGCCGGGCGCGGCCTGGACCTGGACGTGGACGCCGTCGGACGACACGGCGCGACGCGAGCGCCGGCGCGGCGATCCAGGCACCGGGGCGGTCGGAGCCGCCTGGGCCTCGGTCGGGGCGTCCGCGGCGGACGCCTGGTCCGCGTCCGCCGTGGGCTCCGCCGTCGGCTCGGTCGCCGCAGGCTCCACCATCACGGCCTCCTCGACGGCGGCCGGGGCGGCGGGCTGCTCGTGGACCTCGGTGGCGTCCGTGGACTCCTCGGGCGAGGGCTCGGTGGCCTCCACCGGAGCCGCGTCCGTGCGGTCGGCCGTCCGCTCGGCGGACGCGTCCGCACCGGCGGCCGGACGGACGACGCCGTCGCTCGAGGCCCGGCGGGACCGGCGGCGCCGGGGCGCCGGGGCATCCTCGGCGGGCACGGGCGCCGGGGCATCCTCGGCAGGCACAGGCTCCGATGCGACCTCGGAGGACACGGCCACCGAGGAGTCGGCGTCCGCGGCCTCGTGCCGCGACGGCGTCGCGCGCTCCGCACCGTGGTCCTCGGCGTCGGCGTCGGCCTCGGTCGAGGCCGCCTCGCCGCCTCGGCGAGACCGCCCGCGGCCACCCCGGCGACGCCGGGACCGGCGGGGACGGTCGTCCTGCTCAGCCGCGTCTTCCGGGGACTCGGCCTCGGCGTCGGCCTCCGCCTCCGCGACGGCGGCCACGGCCTCCTCGGCCTGCACGACCGGGTCCTGGTGCTCGGGGGCCGCGGCGGCGGCCGGCTCGGCCGCCTCCTCCTCGGTCTGACGGGTCTGACCGGCGGACTCGGCGGGGCCGTCGTCGTGCGACCGCGCGGCATCCTCGGAGCCGGCATCCTCGGCGCCGGTGTCCCCCGACTCCTCAGCGCGGCCCCGGCTGCGGCGGCGGCCCCGACGACGCCGGCGACGCGGCGTCTCCTCCTCGTCCGTCCCGGCCGGCTGCCCGGCCTCCGCGGGCCCGGCCGACGCGGCCTCGACGGCCTCGGCCGCGGAGTCCTCGGCGGCGTCCGCCGCCTGCTCGGCGGGGGCGGACTCCTGGGCGGGGGCCTCGTCCTCGGCCACCTTGCCGGAGGCCTTCGCGATCGAGTGCAGGGCGACCCGGGCGGCCTCGGCCCGCTCACGGCGCTGCCGCTCGTCCTCCGAGTCGGCGTGCTCGGCGCCCGTCGTCGTGGCCGCGGCGGCGTGGGCGTGCTCGCCCTCGCCGTCGCCCCGACGCCGGCGACGACGGCGGCCCTCCGCCTCGCCGCGCTGCTCACCGCCGGAGCGGCCCCGCTCGACCGGCGTGTCCTGGATGAGGATGCCGCGGCCGGCGCAGTGCTCGCAGGTCTCCGAGAACACCTCCACGAGCCCGGTGCCCATGCGCTTGCGCGTCATCTGGACCAGGCCGAGCGAGGTCACCTCGGCGACCTGGTGCTTCGTGCGGTCCCGGCCCAGGCACTCCACGAGACGGCGCAGCACGAGGTCGCGGTTGGCCTCGAGCACCATGTCGATGAAGTCGATGACGATGATGCCGCCGATGTCCCGCAGGCGCAGCTGCCGGACGATCTCCTCGGCGGCCTCGAGGTTGTTCTTGGTGACGGTCTCCTCGAGGTTGCCGCCGGAGCCCGTGAACTTGCCGGTGTTCACGTCCACCACGGTCATGGCCTCGGTGCGGTCGATCACGAGCGAGCCGCCGGAGGGCAGGTACACCTTGCGCTCGAGCGCCTTGTGGAGCTGCTCGTCCACGCGGTGGGTGGCGTACAGGTCCTCGCCGTCGTGGTCCTCCGGCACCCAGTGGTGCAGACGGCCCAGCAGGTGCGGGGCCACGTAGGTCACGTAGGCCTCGATGTTGTCCCACGTGGCCTCGCCCTGCACGAGCATGGCGGAGAAGTCCTCGTTGAAGACGTCGCGGACCGTCTTGATGGTCAGGTCCGGCTCGGCGTAGAGCAGCTCGGGGGCGAGCACCTTGGTGCCGGACGCCTTCTCCTGGATGCCCTCCCACTGGGCGCGCAGACGGTTGATGTCGTTCTGCAGCTCCTGCTCGGAGGTGCCCTCGGCCGCGGTGCGCACGATCACGCCGGCGTCCTGCGGCAGGTGGTCCTTGAGGATCTTCTTCAGACGCGAGCGCTCCACGTCCGGCAGCTTGCGGGAGATGCCGGTCATCGAGCCTCCCGGCACGTACACGAGGTAGCGGCCGGGCAGGGAGACCTGGCTGGTCAGACGGGCGCCCTTGTGGCCCACCGGGTCCTTGGTGACCTGGACGAGCACGGTGTCGCCGGACTTGAGCGCGTTCTCGATCTTTCTCGGCTTGCCGTCCAGCTGGGCGGCGTCCCAGTTGACCTCGCCCGCGTAGAGCACGGCGTTGCGTCCGCGGCCGATGTCCACGAACGCGGCCTCCATGGACGGCAGCACGTTCTGGACCTTGCCCAGGTACACGTTGCCGATCATCGAGTCCTGCGTGGTGTGCGAGACGAAGTGCTCGGCCAGCACGCCGTCCTCGAGCACGGCGATCTGGATGCGCTGGTCGCGCTGGCGCACCAGCATCTTGCGGTCCACGGCCTCGCGGCGGGCCAGGAACTCGGCCTCGGTGATCACGGTGCGGCGACGCCCGCCCGAGCGGGAGTCGCGGCGGCGCTGGCGCTTCGCCTCGAGCCGGGTGGATCCCTTGACGCTCTGGACGGTGTCCGAGGCGGTGCCGACGGCCTGGCGCGGCGCGCGCACGCGGGTGACGGTGTGCTCGGGATCGCCGGCCTCGCCGCCGTCGAGCTCCATGTCCACCTCACCGCGGCGGCGTCGGCGGCGCCGCCGGGAGACCACGGCGCCCTCGGCCCGGTCCTCGGACTCTCCGGCGTCCTCGTCCTCGGAGCGCTGCCGGGACGTGGTCTCGGTGCGCAGGACCTCGATCAGGTTCGCCGGCACGGCGAACGGGTCGGTCGGGTCGACCTGCAGCGTCGGCGCGCTCGGCTCCTCGGCCGGGTCCGCGGCGTCGTCGGACGCGGCGGTCCGCTCCGGCTCCGCCCCGTCGGCGGTGTCCGCCGCGGTCTGCGTCACGGCCTGCTCGGCCGTCTCTTCCACGCGTTCGTCTGCGCGGGTCGTGTCCTCGTTGTTGGCCGCCATGGCAGCACCTCCCGCCGACCGACGACGCCACACTCGCCGCCGCCCGGCGTGTCCGCGTCCGCCGCCGGCCGCGTTGCCCCGGGCGCCGTGCGCCACGGGTGCGCCGGGAGGCGGACTCCGAGAAGTCATCGGGTGGACCGCGTCGACCGTCAGGGCCCGGCGCGGAACCGCTGCGCCCTCGAGATCGGGGCCTGGGCGTCACGTGCCGTCCGCCGGCCGGCGCACGGACGCGCACGGGCGAAGCCCGGCGTCCACCTCCCGCACGATGCTCGACGCGGGGGCGCCTCGGCGGCGGCCCGACGTCGGGCGCGCAGCGGGCTGCCCCGCGGTGTGGCCACGGGACGGCCAGGGCCGATTCTCTCACATCCGCCCCGGGCACGCGCCTAGAATCGTGTCCATGCCTGCGACCCCGCTGACGGACGACATCCGCCTCTCCCCCGCCGACGACATCCCCGCCGAGGAGGCCCGGCTCACCTGGTACGCCCGGCCCGCGGGCACGGCGGCGCTGCTCCTGATCACCTCGCTCGTGGCGCTGACGGCCACCATCATCATCATCGTCGAGCGCACCCTCCTCACCGCGGACCCGACGCACCGCACGTCCTGCGACCTCAACCCGTGGGTGTCCTGCGGCCAGGTGATGCAGTCGTGGCAGGCCCACACCTTCGGCTTCCCGAACACGTACATCGGCGTGGTCGCGTTCTCCGTGCTCATCACCGTGGGGATGTCCCTGCTCGCCGGCGCCCGCTTCGCCCGCTGGTACTGGCTGCTGATGAACGCGGGGATCCTGGCGGGCTTCGCGTTCTGCGTGTGGCTCTGGTACTCGGCCGTCTACAGCATCGGCACGCTCTGCCTCTACTGCATGATCGTGTGGGCCATGGTCATCGCCCAGCTCGTGCTTGTGACGTCCCGGAACCTGCAGACCGGCACGCTGCCGGCCCCGGCCGGTCTCGTCCGCCTCGCCCGGGAGCTGGCCTGGCCCGTGATCGTGCTCCTCTACGTCCTGGTGTTCGCCTCGATCCTGCTGGAACTGGGCCTCGGGGTCGTCGGGATCGACTGAGCCTAAGCTCCCCCACCGGACACGACGACGGCGGCCGGTCACCCCACCAGGGTGACCGGCCGCCGTCGTGCGGGCCCGGAACGGGCTCAGCCGAACCAGATCGCGAGCTCGCGCTCGGCCGAAAGGGTCGAGTCCGAACCGTGGACGAGGTTCTTCTGGACGGCCTCGCCCCAGTCCCGGCCCAGGTCGCCGCGGATGGTGCCCGGGGCGGCCACGGTGGGGTCGGTCTTGCCGGCCAGCGAGCGGAACCCCTCAATCACCGAATCGCCCGTGACGCGCGCGGCCACCACGGGGCCGGAGGCCATGAACGCCACCAGCGGCTCGAAGAACGGCTTGCCCTGGTGCTCCTCGTAGTGGCGCTCCAACATGGCGCGGGTGGGCGTGAGCATCTTCAGGTCGGCGATCACGTAGCCCTTGCGCTCGATGCGCGCGAGGATCTCGCCGACCAGGTTGCGGGCCACCCCGTCCGGCTTGATGAGGACGAGGGTCTCTTCGGTGTGGTGCGTCATGGGGTGTGCTCCTAGCGTCGTCGGACGGCCGCGAGCGCGGCCCGGTTCCCGCTCCACCCTAGTGGGGCCCGGGACTCAGCGTCCGTGCTCGGCCTCCCAGGCGGCCTCGAGGCGGTCGCGCTGGGCGTTCTCGACGTCCATGGCACCGCCCTTGATCACGGCGTACGCCCACGTCAGCGCGAAGAGGGCCCCCACCACGAACATCGAGTACTCCCAGAAGCCGGAGGCCAGCAGGACGGCCTGGATCGCCCAGCCGATCGCGATGCCGACGGGCTTGCGCACCAGGGCGCAGGTCAGCACCGCGACGACGGCCAGCGCGGAGTAGCCCGCCACGAACCACCAGGCGCCCGGCTCGTCCCGGTGCATGCCGAACAGCATGAGTCCGAGGAAGAAGATGAGCACCGCCTCGAGCATGAGGATCGTGGAGGTGAACAGGGCGCGCACGGAGCGTCGGCGCCGGCGAGTGCCGGGGCGCCACTGCCGCTGGGCTCGCGTCTCGCGCTCGGGGCGCCAGGGCTCGTCGCCGAAGCGCCCCTGCTCCGTGGCGCCTCCGGTCTCCGGCTGGTCGGGGGTCATCGGTCCTCCTCCGGCCGGCGGCGGGCGCCGGCGTCGTCGCGGTCCTCGAGCAGCTCGAGGATCTCCGGGTCCAGATCGTCTTCGTCGGCGTCCGCCAGCCCGACGGCGTCGAGCAGGTCGGCGGGGTCGAGGCCGCGGGCGGCCACGGTGACGGGGCCGGCATGGCGGGGCTCGCCCACGAGGGTGCGGACCTCGGCGGCCAGGGTGATCGAGCCGAGCACGAGCACGCCGCCGCCGGTGCCGGAGGCCAGTTCGTCCGCGCTCGTCTCGAGGGCCTCCGCGCGGCCGACCGCCCACTCGAGGGCGTCCGGCACGGACTCGGTGGCGTACACGTCGTCCTCGGGCCAGCCGGCGTCGACGGCCATGCGGGCCAGCTCCCCGGCCGGGATGGCGCGGGCCGAGGAGGACTGCGTCACCGCGAGGTCCTCCACGTCGTCGCCGAACGCCCGGTAGAGCGCCGCGAGCATGCCCGGCGCGTCCTTCTCCTGGAGGATCCCGACGACCAGCGAGAGGCGGGTGAAGCCGAACGCCTCCTGCACCGCACGGGCCGTGGCCCGCACGCCGTCCGGGTTGTGGGCGGCGTCCACGATGAGCGTGGGGGCGGTGCGCAGCACCTCGAGCCGGCCGGGCGAGGTGACCTGGGACAGCCCCTCGCGCAGCAGCTCCTCGTCCAGCGGTCGCTCGCCGCCGCCCAGGAACATCTCCAGGGCCGCCACGGCCACCGCGAGGTTCTGCGCCTGGTGCTCCCCGAGCAGCGGCAGGAACAGGTCCCGGTACTCGGCCGCGAGGCCACGCACGGACACCTGCTGGCCGCCCACGGCCAGGGAGCGCTCGAGCACGCCGAACTCGACGCCCTCGAAGCGGAACGGCACGTCGGCCGCCTGCGCCGCCTCGAGCAGCACCTGGGCGGCGTCGCGCTCCTGGGCGGCGGAGACGAGGGCGCCGCCGGGCTTGATGATGCCGGCCTTCTCCTCGGCGATCTCGGCCTCGGTCTCCCCCAGCAGGTCCGTGTGGTCCAGGGAGATGGGGGTGACCACGGAGACGACGGCGTCCGCGACGTTGGTCGCGTCCGTCACGCCCCCGAGGCCCACCTCGAGGACGACGACCTCCACGGGCTCGTCCGCGAACACCGCGAAGCCCAGCGTGGTGACCGCCTCGAAGTACGTCAGCGGGACCTCGCCCGCGGCCTCGAGCTCCGCGTCCACGGTCTGCACGATCGGGAGGATCTCCCCCCACACGCGCACGAAGGTCTCGTCGGCCACCGGGGCGCCGTCGATGCTGATCCGCTCCGTGACACGCTGCAGATGCGGCGAGGTGTAGCGCCCGGTGCGCAGCCCGTAGGCGCGCAGGACGGCCTCGACCATCCGCGCCGTGGACGTCTTGCCGTTGGTGCCGGTCAGGTGGATCACCGGGGCCGCGTGCTGCGGGTCGCCGAGCAGCGCGAGCACGCGCCGCATCGGCTCGAGCCGCGGCTGCATCTTGTTCTCCGGGGCGCGGGCGAGCAGGTCCCGGTAGACCTCCTCGACCGTGCCCGGGGCGTCCCCGCGCATCACGCGTCCGCCTTCGCGACGGTGACTGCCACGGTCTTCATGGCGTCGTCGGCCGGGTCCTTGCGCGGGTCGGCCGCACCGGAGTCCACGAGCTCCAGGTCCACCGTGAGGGTCTCCTCCGCGACGAGGCCGCGGTGGGCCTCGAGCGCCGCCACGACGGCGGTGGGGCCCTCGATCCGCGTGCGCACGCGGTCGGAGACGTCCAGGCCGGCGTCCTTGCGGGCCGCCTGGACGGCGCGGACCACGTCCCGGGCGGTGCCCTCGGCGGCCAGCTCCGCGGAGACCTCGGTGTCCAGCACGAGGAAGCCGGCGGTGCCGGGCAGCACGCCCACCGCGGTCCCCTCGGGGGCGCCGGTGGAGACGGTGCGCAGCTCGTAGAGCGCGGGGGCCAGTGTCACGGTCTCGCCGTCGGCGAGCGTGACCGCCAGGCCCTCGGCCGTCTCCTCGTACGCGCCGGCGTCGACCGCCTGCTTCACGAGCGGCACCTGCCTGCCGAACGCCTTGCCGAGCTCGCGGAAGTTCAGCTTCAGCTCCGTGCCGATGCCGTAGCGGGCGATCGCCTCCTCCGAGAGCTCGGTGAGCTCGACGTCCTTGAGGTTCAGCTCGTCCGCCACGATGCGGGCGTAGGTGCCCTCGAGGCCCGCCGCGTCCGGGACGACGACGGACAGGCGGGGCAGCGGCAGGCGCACCCGGCGCCCGGCCCCCTTGCGCAGGGCCGAGCCGGCCGAGCTGATGCGGCGCACCGCGTCCATCCGGGCCACGAGGGAGTCCGCCTCGGGCCCGTGGGGGAACAGGTCGGCGTCCGGGTAGTCGGTCAGGTGGACCGAGCGGCCACCGGTGAGGCCGCGCCAGATCTCCTCGGCGATCAGCGGCATCAGCGGTGCGGCGGCCCGGGTGAAGGCCTCGAGAACGGTGTAGAGGACGTCGAAGGCGACGGTGTCCTCGTCGAAGAACCGCTCCCGGGACCGGCGGATGTACCAGTTGGTCAGCGTGTCCATGAAGCCGCGCAGCGCGTCCGTGGCGTCCGAAACCTCGTAGGCGTCCAGGCCGGCCTTGACCTCCCGCAGCATGCGGCCCGCGGCGGCCAGGATGTACTGGTCCAGGGGGTCCTCGGCGGTGTGCCGCTCCTGCGCGCGGTACCCCTCGGGGCGGGCGCCGCCGTCGTGCGCGGTGTTCGCGTACAGGGTGAAGAAGTGGTACGCGTTCCACGCCGGCAGCAGCACCTGGCGGACGCCCTCGCGGATGCCCTCCTCCGTGACGATCAGGTTGCCGCCGCGCAGGATGGGGCTGGCCATGAGGAACCAGCGCATGGCGTCCGCGCCGTCGCGGTCCAGGACCTCCGTGACGTCCGGGTAGTTGCGCAGCGACTTGGACATCTTCTGCCCGTCCGAGCCGAGCACGATGCCGTGCGAGATCACGTTGGAGAACGCCGGCCGGTCGAACAGCGCCGTGGCCAGGATGTGCATGGTGTAGAACCAGCCGCGCGTCTGGCCGATGTACTCCACGATGAAGTCCGCCGGGTTGTGCGTGGGGAACCAGTCCGCGCGCTCGAACGGGTAGTGCACCTGGGCGTACGGCATGGAGCCGGAGTCGAACCAGACGTCCAGCACGTCCTCGACCCGGCGCATGACCGCACCCGCCGCGGCGGCCTCGGGGTCCGGGTGGGGGCGGGTGAGGTCGTCCACCCACGGGCGGTGCAGGTCCACCTCGCCCTCGGCGTTGCGCGGCAGGCGGCCGAAGGCCTCCTCGATCTCCGCGAGCGAGCCGTAGACCTCCTGGCGGGGGAAGTCGGGGTGGTCGGACTCCCACACCGGGATGGGCGAGCCCCAGTACCGATTGCGGGAGATGGACCAGTCGCGCGCGTTGGCGACCCACGTGCCGAACTGCCCGTGCTTCACGTTGCCGGGGATCCAGGTGATCTCCTCGTTCAGCTCGAGCATGCGCTCCTTGATCTGGGTGACCTTGACGTACCAGGACGTCACCGCGCGGTAGATCAGGGGCGTGCGGCACCGCCAGCAGTGCGGGTAGGAGTGCTCGTAGGAGGCTTCGCGGGCCACGCGGCCCAGGGCGCGCAGGGCGCGGATGATCGTGCGGTTGGCCTCGAAGACCTGCACGCCGGCGATCTCGCGCAGGTCGCCGCGCCCGACGTCCTCGCGGGCGAACAGCGGCAGGAACCGGGCACCGGAGTCCACGGAGAGCAGCACGGGGATGCCGTTGGCCTCGCACACGCGCTGATCGTCCTCACCGTAGGCCGGCGCCTGGTGGACCACGCCGGTGCCGTCCTCGGTGGAGACGTAGTCGTCCACGAGGATGCGGTGGGCGCCCTCGACGCCGAGGTCACGGCCGTTGACGGTGAAGGTCTCCCCGCGGTGGGCGTCGAACACGTCCGTGAACAGCGGCGCGTAGGCCAGGCCGCCGAGGCGGGCGCCGGGGATCGTCTCGGTGACCGCGGCGCGGGCGGCGTCGGCATCGGCGTAGCCGAGCTCCCTGGCGTGGGCGCCCACCAGGTCCACGGCCAGGAGGAAGCGGTCCCCGTCCGCGGTCGCGCCCTCGGGGCCGGCCGGCACCACGGCGTACTGGATCTGGGGGCCGACGGCGAGGGCCGCGTTGGTCGGCAGCGTCCAGGGCGTGGTGGTCCAGGCCAGGACGTGGACGCCGGCCAGGTGCGCGGCGAGCGCCGCGTCGGCGCCGCCGTCGGGCACGAGGGCGGGGTCCGCCGGGAGGCCGGTGATCGGGAACGTGACGGTGACCGAGGGGTCCTGGCGCATCTTGTAGACGTCGTCGTCCATGCGCAGCTCGTGGTTGGACAGCGGGGTCTCGTCGTTCCAGCAGTAGGGCAGGACGCGGAAGCCGCGGTAGGTCAGGCCCTTGCGGTGCAGCTCGGAGAAGGCCCAGATCACGGACTCCATGAAGTCCGGGGTGAGGGTCTTGTAGTCGTTCTCGAAGTCGACCCAGCGGGCCTGGCGGGTCACGTAGTCCTGCCACTGGTCCGTGTACTTCAGGACCGAGGAGCGGCAGGCGTCGTTGAACGTGTCGATGCCCATGGCCTCGATCTCGGACTTGTCCGTCATGCCCAGCTGCTTCATCGCCTCGAGCTCGGCGGGCAGGCCGTGGGTGTCCCAGCCGAAGCGGCGCTCCACGCGGCGGCCCTGCTGCGTCTGGTAGCGGGCCACGAGGTCCTTGACGTACCCGGTGAGCAGGTGGCCGTAGTGCGGCAGGCCGTTGGCGAAGGGCGGGCCGTCGTAGAAGACGAACTCGTTCTGCGAGCCGTCCTCGTTCCGGGTGGGACGCTGGTCGATCGAGGCCTGGAAGGTGCCGTCCTCGTCCCAGTACGCCAGGATGCGGCGCTCGATCTCCGGGAAGCGCGGGGAGGCGGGGGTGCGGCCGTCAGGGGC
>NZ_JASDCZ010000028.1:0-22902 GCF_030407635.1 Micrococcus sp. APC 4021 | reverse complement strand
AGGCGGCCAGGGCCGCGGCGGTGCGCTCGGGCTGCTCGAGGGGGGCCTGATGGGCGGTCTCGTCGAACACGTGGGTCACGGTGCCCGGCACCGCGGCGGCGATCTCCTCGCCCGCCGAGGGCGGGGTGACCTGGTCCGCCACGCCGTGGATCGTGAGGACGGGGACGGCGATCTCCCCGAGGCGCCCGCGCACGTCGAAGTCGGCCAGCGCCTCGCACAAGCGCGCGTAGGAATGGCGGTCCGCCTCCTGCAGGGTGTGCAGCAGGCCCGTCGTCCGCTCCGGGTGGGCCGCGATGAACCCGTCGGCGAACCAGCGCTGCGCCGAGCCCTCGACGAGGGTCGGGGTGCCGGCACGCTCCACGAGCTCGGCGCGCTCGCGCCAGGACCCCGCCTCGCCGATCTTCGCGGCGGAGCAGATCACGGCCACACCGGAGACGGTGTCCGCGTGGTCCAGGGCCAGCTGCAGCGCCACGCACCCGTTGAGGGAGACGCCCGCGAAGTGCACGGGCAGGTCCGCGGGAACGGTGCCGTCCTCCTGCAGCGCCTGCACGGCGGCGACGACGGCGTCCGCCAGCTCCGCCATCGAGAACGGCTCGGCGTGGGGCTCGGAGGCGCCGTGGCCGGGCAGGTCGTAGCCGACCACCACGGTGTCCTCAGGGAGCTGCTGCGCGGCGAGGCTCCACAGGGCCTGGACGCCGGTGCCGAGGCCGGCGCCGACCACGAGCACGCGGGCGGGGTCCTGGGCGGGCTTCAGGAGGGTGGTGGTGACACGGGGGGTGCTCATGGGCGGTCCTTCCTCTGCGGCGGCGCCGCACCCCGAGGGGCGCGGCCGGTTCTGACGGAGATGGTCTCAGGTGCGGGGCGGCGTCGTCGTGCCCCGGCGGGCGGCGAGGAGGCGGTCCACGAGGGCCTCGGCCTCCCCCGTGTAGGCGGCGGGGTCGAGGAGGTCGTCGAGGCGGGCGTCCGGAACGGACTCCGGGACCGCCGCGCGCAGCAGGGCGCGGAAGTTCCCCTCGCACGCCAGGGAGCGGTCCACGACGTCCTGGATCAGCCGCTTCCCGGAGCCCGGCTCGCCGGAGGCCTCGTCCAGCTCCGGAGCCAGCTCGGCCATGATCGGCTCGGAGACGAGCAGCGGGCCGGTGAGCTCCAGGTTGCGCCGCATGCGGTCCTCGTGGACGCGCAGGCCGGAGACGAGCTCGCGGGTCAGGGCCGCGGTCCCGCCGGCCACCCGCAGCAGGCGGCGCAGCGCGGGCCACTCGGCGTGCCAGGCCCCGTCCGGGCGCTCGTCGTCCGCGGCGCCGGCCGCCGTGTACACCCGCGCCGCGAGCCCGGGGGCGGACAGCGCGGCGGAGCGGATCAGCACGGAGAGCACGGGGTTCTGCTTGTGCGGCATCGGGGAGGAGCCGCCGCGGCCGGCCGCAAGCGGCTCACCGAGCTCGCCGTTCTCGATCCGCGCCGATGTCAGCACGTCGTTGGCGATCTTCCCGCACGCGGCCACGACGTCGGCCAGGGCCGCGGCCACGCCCGTGACGGCCATGCGGTTCGTGTCCCAGGGCCCGGCGGGGGCGGCGAGGCCCAGCTCGGCGGCGAGGTCCTCGACCAGGGTGAACGCGGTGACCTCGGGGCCGAGGGTCCCCGCGCGGTGCGCGCGGTCGACGTGCCCGGACAGGGAGGCCAGGGTGCCGGCGGCGCCGCCCCACTGGACGGGCAGGTCCGCGACGGCGGCGGCGAGCCGATCCGCGGCCTGGCCGAGGCCGTCGAGCCAGTTCGCGGCGCGCAGCCCGAAGGTGGAGGGCAGGGAGTGCTGGGCGAGGGATCGGGCGACCATCGGCGTCGAGCGGTGGGCGCGGGCCAGCTCCGCAAGCGCGTCCTGCGCGGCGGCGAGGTCCTCGGCCAGGATCGCGCCCACCCGGCCCACCATGACCATCAGCGCGGAGTCCACGACGTCCTGGCTCGTGGCGCCCAGGTGCACGGCGCGGGAGCCGGCCGGCAGCTGCGCGCGCAGCGCCTTCAGCGCCGGGATCAGGGGGGTGCCGCCGCCCTGGGCCGCGCGGGCGAGCGCGGCGAGGTCGTAGGCGTCCGGGTCGCCCGCCGCCGCGGCGGCCGCCGCCTCCGCCTCCGTGGCGAGCCCGTGCCGGGCGAGCACGCGCACCCAGGCCGCCTCGACGTCGAGCAGGTGCCCCAGGAAGGTGCGGTCCGCGGTGGCGGCCTCCGCCCGACTGCCGGCCCAGGCCGGATCCAGGAGGCCGACGTCGGCGACGGCGGCGAGGTCGGCGGCGGCTGAGGTCATGGCGGGCTCCTGGGGTCGGAGGGGTGGGATCGGGCTCCGGAGGCGGCGTCAGGCCCGACCCGTCCCGCGTGTGGGAGGGGCCGGGCCTGCGGCCGAGGCCGGCGTCAGTCGAGCTCGGGGTACTCGATGCCGGGGAACTGCAGGAACACGGTCTCCTTCGGTGCGTGCTCCCCGGGGCCCTGGATCCAGATGTCGAACTCGAGCGAGCCGTCGTCGTTCCGGGTGCCGATCAGGGTGCGACGGCGGTCCTCGTCGAGGGAGGTCAGGAACGCGTCCTGCACGATCGCCTCGGCGTCCTCGGGCAGGTACACGCGGGTGTGCAGCTTGTTCAGCAGGCCGCGGGCGAACACGACGACGTGGATGAACCGGGCGCGGTCCTCGTTCACCACGCCGGGCTCCACGGTGGAGAAGGTGTAGCGGCCCGCGTTGTCCACGGCGCAGCGGCCCCAGCCGGTGAAGGTGAAGCCGTCCTGGACGAGGGAGCCGTCCTCCTGCGAGATGACGCCCTCGGCGTCGGCCTGCCAGATCTCGATCATGGCGTCCGGGATCGGATCGCCGTTGCCGTCGTAGACGGTGCCGAACAGGCGCATCGCGTCCGCGCGGCCCGCGGGGACCAGCTGGTGGCCGTCGCGCCACGGCAGGTGGACCTGCTCGTAGCCGTTCGCGTAGCCGAAGAACGGGCCGATGGTCTGGCCCGGGGTGGGGACCAGCCTCCCGTCGGCGGTGCGCTCGGTGGTCTCGTCGATCCGCATCAGTGATCGCCCTCCTCGTCTTCCATCCAGGTGCGGTGGCTGCCCGTGAGCACGATGTCCCACCAGTAGCCGGTGTTCCACTCGTGGCTGGTCACCGAGTGGTCGTAGGTGGCCACGAGCCGGTCGCGGGCGGCCTGGTCCGTGATGCCCTGGTAGATCGGGTCCAGCGGGAACAGCGGATCGCCCGGGAAGTACATCTGGGTGATCATGCGCTGCGTGAAGTCCGTGCCGAACAGGGAGAAGTGGATGTGCGCCGGGCGCCACGCGTTGCGGTGGTTCTTCCACGGGTACGGGGCCGGCTTGATGGTGGTGAACTCGTAGGTCCCGTCCGCGCCGGTCAGTGTGCGGCCGATGCCCGTGAAGTTCGGGTCCAGCGGCGCGGGGTGCTGGTCCCGCTTGTGCACGTAGCGGCCGGCCGCGTTGGCCTGCCAGATCTCCACCAGCTGGTGGCGCACGGGGCGGCCGTCGTCGTCGAGCACGCGGCCGCGCACCTTGATGCGCTCGCCGATCGGCTCGCCGTTCTGGCCGACGGTCAGGTCCGCCTCGAGCGGGTGCACGTCGCGGTGGCCGAAGGCCGGGGACCACAGCTCCACGGTCTCGGGGTCGGCGTGCACGAGCGACTTGGTGGGGTGGCGGAACACCGACGAGCGATAGGGCGGGAAGTCGAGCCGCGGCTGGGTCTCGCCCTGGGCCTGGGCATGGACGGCCGCGATCTCTTCACTGATCTGCCCCTGCGAGTCGCGGGTGGCGGCTGGATCGAGCACGTGGGCGCTGTCGAACGTGTCGTCGTCCTTGGCCTGGGCGGCGATGCTCACGTCGGCTCCTTTCTCTGCGGGGTCGGGGATCGGTCGGGCTCAGGCGGAGGGCCAGCCGGTGTACTGCTCGGCGAGGAACTGCCGTCCGTAACGGGACTGGACCACGTTGCGGAGCTCACCGCGCACGCGCATGTCCTCGAACTCCGAGGCGTCCGGGCGGGCGTGGAGCATGGTGGTCATCCAGTAGGAGAAGTTCTGGTCCTTCCACACGCGGGTCAGCGCCGTCTCCGAGTAGGCGTCGAGCAGGTCGCGCGAGCCCGTGGCGGCCCACGACTCGAGCGCCTCGGCCAGGACGCGCACGTCCGCGAAGGCGAGGTTCAGGCCCTTCGCCCCGGTGGGCGGGACGGTGTGTCCGGCGTCGCCGGCGAGGAAGACGTTGCGGTGACTCAGCGGTGTGCGCACATAGGAGCGGAAGCCGAGCACCGTCTTGTCGATGATGGGGCCGGTCTTGAGGGTGAAGCCGTCCGGGCCGGCCACGATGCGCTGCAGCCGGTCCCAGATCCGGTCGTCGGACCAGTCCTCCACGCGGGTCGAGGGGTCGCACTGGAAGTACATGCGCTGCACGGTCTCCGAGCGCTGCGAGATCAGGCCGAAGCCATGCTCGGAGCGGGCGTAGATCAGCTCAGGCGAGGACTTGGGCGCCTCGGCGAGGATGCCGAACCAGGCGAAGGGGTACGCGTGGAAGTGGTCCTCGCCCTCGGTGTCGCGCTGGAGGGCCTTGCGGACGGTGGAACGCGAGCCGTCCGCGCCCACGAGGATGTCGCAGCGCAGTTCCTCGACCGGCCCCTCCTCGCCAGCGGCCACGGAGCGGAACCGGACGCCGGGGGTGTCCGAGTCGACGTCGAGCACCTCGAGCACCTCGGTCTCGAAGCGGACGTCGCCGCCGTCGCGCCGCCGCGCCGCGGCGAGGTCGACGAAGACCTCGTTCTGCGCGTACAGGGTGACCGTGGCACCCACGAGCTCCGGGAAGTCCAGGGCATGCGACTCGCCGTCGAAGCGCAGGATGATGCCGCGGTGCTCGTCGCCCACCGTCCTCACCCGGCCGTCGACGCCCATGTCCGTCAGCATCTCCACGCTGGGCTGCTCGAGGATGCCCGCGCGGTGGGTGTGCGCAATGGTCTCGGGGTCACGGGACTCGAGGACGACGTTGTCGATCCCCTGCCGCGCGAGCAGGTGGGAGAGCATCAGGCCGGCGGAGGTCCCGACCATCCTGTGGCGCAGGACACGGCCCGCGCCCGGCCGTTCTCACTCAGTGAGAATGGCCGCCGAGTCCGCGGGCGATCCCCCGGGCGGCCGTCATCAGCAGGGGCGGCACCCCCGGGGTGTACGGCGCCTCGCGGGGGACGACGACCCCGAGCGCGGCCGCCGCCACGCCGTCGGCCCCGCGGACCGGCACGGCGACCCCCCGGGACTCCTCGTCCAACGCGCCGTCCACGGCCGCGTACCCCTCCCGCCGCACATCCGCCAGAAGCGCTCGCAGCCGCGGCTCGCTGGGCGTGGCCACCCGCGCCCGCACGCCCGCGGGCACCGCACGCCCCGACTCGAGGGGATGGTGATCCACGACGGCGCCGAGCCGGTCCCGGTGCCGGGCGATGAACCGCTCCGCCGTCTCGACCGGGGCGTGGGCGAGCAGCACGAGTCCCAGGGCGGTGGTGAACGGCGGCAGCCGACCCGCGACGTCCGCCTGGTTCACCACGGCCCCCTGGGAGGAGAGCCGGGCGAGCACGAGGACGCCTTCGGCGTCGAGCACCGCGAGCTGCGTGTGCTGCCGCAGGACCGACTGCACGTCCACGAGGAACGGCATGGCCGTCCGGGCCAGGGACATGCTCGGCGCGCTCCGGGAGGCCATCTCCCACAGCCGCAGGCCGGGCCGGACCACGCCGTCCTCGTCCTTCTGCAGCAGCTCGGCGCGCACCAGCCGGTCCACCCACCGATAGGCGGTGGCCAGGGGCAGCTCGGTGCGCCGGGCCAGGGCCGCCACGGTCAACACCGGACGCTCCGCGTCGAACGCGAAGAGGACCCGGATCAGCCGGTCCAACGTGCCGCTCGCGCCGACCCGCTCACGTCAGGAAGTCGCGCGCGACCTCGAGGAAGCGGTCGTTGGCCTCCTGCTCGCCGATGCTCACGCGCACGCCCTCGCCCGCGAACGCCCGGACGGACAGGGCCCGGGCCTGGGCGGCCTCGGCGAACGCCTGCGTGCGCTCGCCGAGCGGCAGCCACACGAAGTTGGCCTGCGATGAGGGCAGGTCCCAGCCGGCCTCGGCCAGGGCGGCGGCGACGCGCTCGCGCTCGTCGACGACGACCTGCACGCGCTCGAGGACCTCGTCCAGGTGCTCGAGCGAGGCGATCGCGGCCTCCTCGGCCACCGTGGACACCGCGAACGGGGTGGCCACGGTGCGCAGGGCCTTCGTGATCTCCGGCTGCGAGACCGAGTAGCCCACGCGCAGGTTGGCCAGGCCGTGCGCCTTCGAGAAGGTGCGCAGCACGACGACGTTCGCGTGCTTGCGGTACATCTCCGGACCCTTGACCGCGTCCTCGTCGCGGACGAACTCCACGTACGCCTCGTCGATGACCACGAGGATGTGCGCGGGCACGCGCGCCAGGAAGTCCTCGACCTCGGCGGTCGTGAGCACGGGGCCGGTCGGGTTGTTGGGGGTGCAGAGCAGGATCACGCGGGTCCGCTCCGTGATCGCCTCCAGCATGGCCGGCAGGTCGTGGCGGTGGTCCGCGGTGAGCGGCACCTGCACGTCCACGGCACCGGCGGTGCGGACCACGATCGGGTAGGCCTCGAAGGAGCGCCACGCGAAGATCACCTCGTCGCCCTCCCCGGCCTCGCCGTGGCCGGCGAAGGCGGTGATGACCTGGGCCAGGGCGCCGAGGGAGCCGGCACCGGTCACGACGTCGTCCGCCGGGACGTCCAGGTGCGCGGCCAGGGCCTGGCGCAGGCCGGTGGAGAGGGTGTCCGGGTAGCGGCAGAGGGTGCTGGGCGCGCCCTCCGGGCCGGTCACGACCTGACGCACCCGGTCGATCACGCCGGGCACGGGCGCGTAGGGGTTCTCGTTCGAGGAGAGCTTGTAGGGGTGCAGGCCCGGGACGGCGACCGGCGGCTTGCCGGCGGCGTACGGCGGCAGCATGCCGACCTTCTTGTGGGGCGCGACCACGGCGGGCGTCTGCTGTGCGTCATCAGTCATGGCCACCAGGGTAATGCGGGCTGCGGACGCCGTGAGCGGCACCACGGGACCCGGGCTCAGGCTGCGCCGAAGGCGACGGCGACGGCCCGGGCCGCCTCACCGAGCCGGTCCCCGAGGCGCGCCGGGTCCTCCGGCCGCGTCGCGTAGACCACGGCGAGGGCGGCGGGCAGCTGGCCCGGGACCCGCAGCGGCACGGCCACCGAGGAGACGCCGGTGATGACCTCGTCGGAGCTGACGGCCCAGCCGCGCTCCCGCACGTCGTCGAGCTCGGGTCGCTCGGGCGGGGCCTCGCCGGGCAGCCGCGCCCACTCCTGTCCGGTCAGGGCGACGGCGATCGCCATCCCCGGCGCACCGACCCCGAGGGGGTGCCGGGTCCCCGGCCGCTGCGTGACGAGGTTGCCGCTGGGCGGCTCGGCCGTGGCCAGGGTGAGGCAGTGGGCCCCGTCCCACACCACCAGGAACGCGGTCATGCCCAGGTCGGTGGAGACGGCGGTCAGGTGCGACATGGCCGCCGCGCGCAGATCCTGCTCCACCCGGCGGGCGAGGACGGCCAGGCCGGGGGCGGCGTGGACGCGGCCGAGGCCGTCGCGGCGCAGCAGGCCGTGGGCCTCGAAGGTGCGCAGCATGCGGTAGGCGACCGAGCGATGGACGCCCAGGCCGTCGGCGAGGTCGGCGATGGTGGGCGGCTCGGGCGCCTCCACGACGGTCTCGAGCAGGGTGAGCGCGCGGGAGAGCGTCTGGGAGGGTGCGCCCTCCCGGACCGGGCCGCCGTCGTGCTCCGCCATCTGTGCTCCTCGCCTCGCGTGCCGGACGTGACGCGCCCGGGGCGTGGTCGGTTCACGCGCCGGTTGTGAACCCGGTCACGTCCGCGTACAGTCTGGCACACATGTGTTCCCAGGGAGAACACCGTGTTCTTTGAGAGAACACGCCGTCGGGTGGCACGCGCACCGCGCCGCGACATCCCCCCGCAGCGAAAGGACCCCCATGCTCTTCCACCACCACGGCTATGTCTCCACGAACCCGCGCGTCCAGGTGGCGGCCGGCATCGGCCTGGACCGCCCCGCCGAGCTGCCGGACGAGATGGACGTGCTGATCGTCGGCTCGGGCCCGGCCGGCATGATCGCCGCCGCCCAGCTCGCGATGTTCCCGGACGTCCACACCCGCATCATCGAGCGCCGCCCCCACCGCCTCGAGATCGGCCAGGCGGACGGCATCCAGGCCCGCTCCGTGGAGACCTTCCAGGCCTTCGGCTTCGCGAGCGAGATCATCGACGAGGCCTTCGACCTGACCTCCATGGCGTTCTGGAACCCGGCCGAGGACGACGCGGACACGATCGTGCGCACCTCGCTGGCCGAGGACGACCCGGAGGGCGTCTCCGAGTTCCCGCACCTGATCGTGAACCAGGCCCGCATCCTGGACTGGTTCGCCGAGTACATGAAGAACTCCCCCACCCGCGCGCAGCCGGACTACGGCTGGGCGTTCGAGACCCTCGAGGACACGAACGACGGCGAGCACCCCGTGCTCGTGACCCTGCGCCGGACCGTGGACGCCCAGGGCAACGCCCTCGAGGACCCCGCCTCAGGCCCGACCCGCCAGGTGCGCGCCAAGTACGTGGTGGGCGCGGACGGCGCGGGCTCCCGCGTCCGCAAGGCGATCGGCCACACCCTGACCGGCGACGCCGCGAACCACGCGTGGGGCGTCATGGACGCACTGGCCGACACGGACTTCCCGGACATCCGCACCAAGTGCGCGATCCACTCGTCCAGCGGCTCGATCCTCCTGATCCCCCGCGAGGGCGGCCACCTGTTCCGCATGTACGTGGACCTCGGCGAGGTCCCGGCGGACGACGACCACAAGGTGCGCCAGACCCCGCTCGAGGAGATCATCCGCCGGGCCCAGCAGATCCTGCGCCCCTACACGCTGGACGTGAAGGAGGTCGCCTGGCATTCGGTGTACGAGGTGGGCCACCGCCTCACCTCGGGCTTCGACAACCGCGAGCGCGTGGCCCACCCCAACGTGTTCCTGCTCGGCGACGCCTGCCACACCCACTCCGCGAAGGCCGGCCAGGGCATGAACGTGTCCATGCAGGACGGCTGGAACCTCGGCTGGAAGCTGGGCCAGGTGCTCTCCGGGATGGCCCCGGTCGAGCTCGTGCCGACCTACTCGGAGGAGCGCAAGGAGATCGCCAGGAACCTGATCGACTTCGACAAGGAGTGGTCGACGCTCATGGCCAAGCCCACCTCCGAGCTGGGCGACCCGAACGAGGTGGCCGAGTTCTACACGAAGACCGCCGAGTTCCCGGCCGGCTTCATGACGCAGTACCAGCCCTCCCTCCTCACCACGGACGCCACCGGCCAGGCGCTGGCGCAGGGCTACCCCATCGGCAAGCGCTTCAAGTCGGCGCTGGTGGAGCGCTCGTGCGACACCAACGTCAAGCACCTGGGCCACCTGCACCGCGCGGACGGCCGCTGGCGCGTCTACGTGTTCGCCGACGCCGCCTCCCCGCGCGCCGAGGATTCGAAGGTGGCGGCGTGGGCGAAGGCGATCGAGGAGGACCCGCGGTCCTTCCGCAACCGCCACACGCCGTCGGACGGGCCGGAGGACGCCCGCTTCGACATCAAGGTCGTGTACCAGCAGAAGCAGACCGAGTTCGCCCACCCGGACGTGCCGTCGGTCTTCCGACCGACCACCGGCTCCCTCGGCCTGCACGACCTGAACAACATCTTCGCCACGTGCCGGCCCACGCACGGTGAGGACATCTTCGAGGTCCGCGGCATCAGCCGTGACGGCGCCGTCGTCGTGGTCCGCCCGGACCAGTACGTCTCCGGCGTCTTCGGCCTGGACGAGGTCGACCGCCTGAACGCGTTCTTCGCGGGCGTGCTGCTCGACGCGAATTGAGCGGGCAGCGGCGGGCGCCCCGCCGCCGGTGCGCTCACCGGGATCCCGGGGGCAGGTGGCCCCCCTCCGGCGGCGTGCGACGCAGGCGCACCGCCCGACTCGAGGCCACGGTCCCCGCGGTCAGCCCGGCCAACGCGGCGGAGAGCCCGGCGACCTCCGCCCGGGCCGCGGGCTCGGCGGCCTCGAACTGCCGGATCAGGTTCACCTGGCCCTCGAAGTCGTGGGCGGCGCCCAGGGCGTCCTCGGCCGCCAGCGGAGACGTGGTCCGGAAGCCGCCCCCGGGCGCATCCCATCCGTGGCCGGCCGGGTGGAAGACCACCTCGGCCCGGCGCGACGAGACGGGGGTGGGCGCCCCGTCCGCGGCGACGGCCAGGTCCCCGTCCGAGGAGAACTCCAGCACCGCGGTCCGCCCGGTCTCCACCGCGTTGCCGGACGGAGCCCCGACCGTCATGACGCCGGCCACGGGATACACGGACGTGAAGTCCTCGCGACCGGCCAGGTTGACGGCGTGCACCCCGCCCTGGGAGTAGCCGGCCAGGACGAGCGGGGCGCCGTGCGGGACGCCGGCCGCCTCGAGCGCCGCCCGCACCGCCGGGGCCGTGACCTCGGACCCGGAGCCGAGGGCGTCCAGCAGCCCGCCGGCGTCCCACGGGTCGGTCGACTCGGGATCCGGGATCAGGCCGCCGCGGGTGCCCGGCAGGCCCACCACCCAGGCGCGGCTCCCGTTCTCTCGCACCACCTCCGTGACCGTGAGGTCCCCGTCCCCCTCCTCGCGCGGGATGAGCGAGGCCAGCCCCGTGGCCGAGCCGTCCAGCAGGGCGGGCGCCGTCGGCCGGTCCTGCGGCGCCCCGTGCAGGGTCACCGCGCCCCGGGGCGCCGCGCCGGCGAGGGTCAGGGCGTCCGCCACCACGGTCCACGCCTCGTCCGGGGAGACCCGCAGCGCCTCGGTGAGGTCCGACGCGGCATCCGTCCCCTTCTTCGCCGCGGAGGAGACGGGCCGCTTCAGCACGCGCCTCTGCGCCCTCGTCAGCATCTTCACGTCGATCCGCGCCAGGGCCGCGAGCAGGGGGAACCCGGCGGCCGTGAGCATGGCGGCCACGATGGCCTCGGGCACCGCCTGGACGAGGTCCTGCACGAGCCGCTCCGCCTCGCGGGTGGTGAGGCCGTCATGGCCGTCCCGCCAGAGCAGCGCCGGCAGCTCCTCCAGGGAGGCGTCCTCGGCGGCCATGATGCCGGCCGCCGCGCGCTCGGCCTCCTCGTAGCGGGCCGCCGCCGAGAGCAGGTCACGGTGCAGCTCGGCACACTGCTCCGACAGGCTCCGCACCCGACCGACCGCCTCCACCAGCCGGTCCTGCAGCAGGGCGGCGGAGGCGAGCCACGCGGCCGACCGGCCCAGCCCGAAGGCGGCCGCGTCGACCTGCCACGAGGCTCCGGCCGCCTCGTCGGCGGCGTGCTCGTGCCGCCCGGCCACGACGCGCATCTCCTCGGCCTCCGCGTAGATCGAGCCCGGTCCGCCGTGCGTGCTGAAGGCCACCGCCCCCGGACCGGCACCCCGCCCGCCGGTCACGCCGCCACCGCCAGCGAGCGCAGGACGGCCAACGCCGTCTCCTCAGCCGCCCGCTGCCGGGCCTCCGCGTCCCGGCGTGCGTCCTCCGCCTCCCGCTCGGCGGTGGCCCGCAGGGCGAGCCACTCCCCGGCCTCCCGTTCGAGCTCCGCCGCCAGGGTCGCCGCGCGGCGCACGGCCTCCCCATAGGCGCCGGCGGCCTCCCCGCGCCATGCCGTGTGCATCGCCGAGCGCACGTCCGTGGCGGCGCTGACCAGCCCGCCCAGCGCCGTGCGCAGCTGCGTCTGGGCCACGGCGAGGTCGGCGAGGGCCTGCTCGGCGGCCTCCCGCTCGCGCCGGGCGGGGTCGGCCCACGCGGCCAGGCGGGCGGCGTCGTCGTCGAGTCCGACGGCCCGCAGGGCCGTGGCGATCTGCTGAGGTCCGATGAGGGGTGACATGCGGCCACCGTAGGGAGGGCCCGGGTCCCGTGACCGCGGCGAGGGGCGATCCGGGGATGGGGGACGCCGTCGGGACGCCTGTGCAGGAGCGAACCGTCCCGCACCGTCCCGGCGGCCGCGTCGCACCCGGGTCGTGCCGGCTCCGGCGTGTTGACCGAGGTCACACCCTGGCCTATCCTGAACGAGCGGTCAGTAATTCGATGCGCCCCGGCGTGCCCTGACCACGGAACCAGCCCGCACTCAGCGTGAGGTGATCCCCATGACGCAGACCAGCTCCCCCCAGCACCTGGCCTCCGTCCCGTCCCCCGAGGATGCGGCCGGCCAGGAGAACTTCGATCGCCTGATCGCGGAGGACTCGCGCATCGAGCCCCGCGACTGGATGCCCGAGGCGTACCGCAAGTCCCTGACCCGCCAGGTCTCCCAGCATGCGCACTCCGAGATCATCGGCATGCAGCCGGAGGCCAACTGGATCACCCGCGCCCCCTCCCTGAAGCGCAAGGCGATCCTCATGGCCAAGGTCCAGGACGAGGCCGGCCACGGCCTGTACCTGTACTCCGCCGCCGAGACCCTCGGCACCCCGCGGGACGAGCTGAACGAGCAGCTGCTCTCCGGCCGCGCGAAGTACTCCTCGATCTTCAACTACCCGGCCCGCACCTGGGCGGACATGGGCGCGATCGGCTGGCTCGTCGACGGCGCCGCGATCTGCAACCAGGTGCCGCTGTGCCGCGCCTCCTACGGCCCGTACGGCCGCGCGATGGTGCGCGTCTGCAAGGAGGAGTCGTTCCACCAGCGCCAGGGCTGGGAGATCCTCTACGAGCTCTCGCACGGCACCCCCGAGCAGAAGCAGATGGCCCAGGACGCCGTGGACCGCTTCTACGGTCCGGCCCTGCAGATGTTCGGCCCGCCGGATGATGACTCCCCCAACTCCCGCCAGTCCATGGCGTGGAAGGTCAAGCGCTTCTCCAACGACGACCTGCGCCAGCGCTTCGTGGACATGATCGTCCCGCAGGCCGAGGCTCTCGGCCTCACCCTGCCGGACCCGGACCTGAAGTGGAACGAGGAGCGCGGCCACTACGACTTCGGCGAGCTGGACTGGGACGAGTTCATGTCCGTGATCAAGGGCGACGGCCCCATGAACACCCAGCGCATGGCCCGCCGCATCCAGGCCCACGAGGAGGGCGCCTGGGTCCGCGAGGCCGCCGCCGCCTACGCCCGCCGCCAGGCCGAGCAGCACGCGCCGGCCGAGACCCACCTGATCGGAGCCTGACCCATGAGCGAGACCACCGCCGCCTCCCACGCCTGGCCCCTGTGGGAGGTCTTCGTCCGCGCCAACCGCGGCCTCTCCCACGTGCATGCCGGTTCGCTGCACGCCCCGGACGCCACCCTGGCGCTGCGCAACGCGCGGGACCTGTACACCCGCCGCAACGAGGGCACCTCCGTGTGGGTCGTCCCGGCCGAGGCCATCGCGGCCTCCGACCCGGACTCCAAGGGCGGCTTCTTCGAGTCCGCGCAGGGCAAGTCCTACCGTCACGCCACCTACTACCAGCAGTCCGAGGGGGTGCCGCACCTGTGAGCTTCGCGACCAACGACTCCGCCACGAAGCACTCCGCCGGTGTGGCCATCACCGCCGAGGAGATCGCGGCCGGCGAGCAGAAGGCGAGCGACGACGTCGCCCGCTACGCCCTCGCCCTCGGTGACGACGCCCTGATGCTCGGCCAGCGCCTGTCCTGGTGGATCTCGCGCGCCCCGGAGCTCGAGGAGGACATCGCCCTGGGCAACATCGCCCTGGACCTCGTGGGCCACGCCCGCTTCCTCCTCTCCTACGCCGGCACGGCGTGGGGCAAGACCGAGGACGAGCTCGCGTACTTCCGCGACGAGGAGGAGTTCCGCTCCGTCCGCCTCGTGGAGGCCGAGAACGGCGACTTCGCCAAGACCATCGCCCGCCAGCTGTACTACTCGTTCTACTCGTACGAGCTGTACACCCGCCTGCGCGAGTCCACGGACCCCACGCTCGCCGCCATCGCGGACAAGGCCCTCAAGGAGGTCCTGTACCACCAGGACCACGCCGCCCTGTGGCTGCAGCGCCTGGGCCTGGGCACCGAGGAGTCGAAGCGCCGCATGCAGCGCGGCCTGGACGAGCTGTGGCCCTACGTGGCCGAGCTCTTCCACGACGACGACGTCGTCCGCGCCCTCGCCGAGCAGGGCGTCGCCGTGCTGCCGTCCTCGCTGGAGGAGCCCACGATGACCCGCATCCGCGCGGCCATCGAGGAGGCCGGCCTGACCGTCCCGACGACGGGCACCGCCCGCGGCGGCGACCGTTCCGGTGCCATGAGCGAGTACCGCGGGTACATCCTCGCGGAGATGCAGTCCCTGGCGCGCCGTCACCCGGGAGCGACCTGGTGACCACCGCCAGCGAGCTGCGCCCCGCCGATCCCGCCGACGCGCGGGTCTGGGATGCGGCCTCCACCGTGCACGACCCGGAGATCCCCGTGCTGTCCATCGCGGACCTCGGGATCCTCCGGGAGGCACGGGCCGAGGGCGAGAGGGCCGTCGTCGTCATCACGCCCACCTATTCCGGCTGTCCCGCCATGGACACCATCACCACGGACGTCAGCCGCGCGCTCGAGCGCGCCGGGTTCCCCGACGCCGAGGTGCGCCTGGTGCTCCAGCCGGCGTGGACCACGGACTGGATGACGGACGAGGGCAAGGCCAAGCTCAACGAGTACGGCATCGCCCCGCCCGTCGCGCGCACCACGGACGGCCCGGTCAGGATCGGCATGGCCGTGAAGTGCCCGCGCTGCCACTCCCTGAACACCCGCGAGATCACCCGCTTCGGCTCCACCTCCTGCAAGGCCCTCTACACCTGCCGGGAGTGCCTCGAGCCCTTCGACTACTTCAAGGTGCACTGATGACCGAGACCACCGACGCCCCCACCACCGGCAAGCGCCGCGCCACGTTCAACACCCTCGAGGTGTCCGAGCTGCGCCGCCTGACCGACGACTCCGTGGAGATCACCTTCGCGGTGCCCGAGGAGCTCGCCGACGACTACGACTACGTGCCGGGCCAGTACGTGGCCCTGCGCAAGGAGCTCGACGGCGCCGAGGTGCGCCGCTCCTACTCGATCTGCGCCGTCCCGAAGCGCGGCGAGATCCGCGTGGCCGTGAAGAAGGACATCGGCGGCAAGTTCTCCACGTGGGCCAACGAGAGCCTCGAGGTCGGCGAGAAGATCGACGTGATGAACCCGCAGGGCGCGTTCACGTCCCGCACGCACGTCACCTCTCTCAACGACGCCCAGAAGGTGGCGGCGGAGAAGGTCGCGGAGAAGAAGGACACGCACCTGGTGGCGTTCGCGGCCGGCTCGGGCATCACCCCGATCATGGCGATCGCCAAGGCCGTGCTCGCGGCCTCCGAGACCTCGCGCTTCGACCTGGTCTACGCGAACCGCTCCGCCATGGACGTGATGTTCGCCGAGGAGATCGGCGACCTCAAGGACAAGTACCCGGCCCGGTTCACGGTGCACCACGTGCTCTCCCGCGAGCAGCGCGTGTCCCCGCTGCTCTCCGGCCGCATCGACGAGGACAAGCTCACCACCCTCCTGGACCGCGTGATCGACGTGGAGGGCACCGACGAGTGGTTCCTCTGCGGCCCGTTCGAGCTCGTGCAGCTCACGCGTGAGACGCTCGCCGCCCGCGGCGTGTCCGAGGACGACGTGCGCTTCGAGCTGTTCACCACCGGCCGTCCGGAGAACCCGCAGGGCCACTCCGGACGTGTCGTCGAGGTGGACCCGAAGGGCGACAACGTGACCATCGAGTTCAACCTCGACGGCCTCACCGCCAAGGTCGAGTCCCCCAAGTCCGCCCACGAGACCGTCCTCAACGCGGCGCTGCGCGTCCGCTCGGACGTGCCCTTCGCGTGCGCCGGCGGCGTGTGCGGCACCTGCCGCGCCAAGGTCGTCGACGGCGCGTACGAGATGGACGAGAACTACGCGCTCGAGAAGGACGAGGTGGAGAAGGGCTACGTGCTCACGTGCCAGACCCGCCCGACCTCCGACTCGATCACGCTGGACTTCGACGCCTGAGCGCCCGCCCACGAGACCGAAGGAGCCCCCGATGATCGAGATCACCGTCGAGAACGGCGTCGCCGAGATCGTGCTGGACGCCCCCCAGAGGATGAACGCCCTGGACGAGGCCGCGCTGGCCGAACTCCAGGCCGCCTACGAGCGGGCCGCCGCCGGCGTCGAGTCCGGCGAGGTCCGGGCCGTGCTGCTGCGCGGCGAGGGCCGCGGCTTCTGCGCGGGCCGCGACATCTCCGCCGTGGTCCCGGCCGAGGACGACGCCACCGCCTACCTGCGGGACAGGGTCACCCCGGTGCTGCGGGCCATGTCCGAGATCCCGGTCCCCACCTTCGCCGCGGTGCAGGGCGCCTGCCTGGGCGTGGGCCTCGGCCTCGCGATCGCCACGGACGTGGTGTACGTGGCCGAGGACGCGAAGATCGGCTCGCCGTTCGCGAACCTCGGGGCCACCCTGGACTCGGGCGGCCACTGGCTGTTCACCGAGCGCCTGGGCGCGCACCGCACCCTCGACCTGATCTACACGGCCGAGCTCCTCTCGGGCGCCGAGGCCGTCCAGGCCGGGCTGTTCTCCCGGGCCCTGCCCGCGGACGAGCTGCTGGAGTTCACCCGCGCCAAGGTCGCCCAGGTGGCCTCCGGCGCGACCCTCGCGTTCCGCGCGTCGAAGGAGCTCGTGGCCCAGGTCCGCGACCACCGCGTGGGCCTGTGGGAGTCCCTCGACGCGGAGAACATCGCCCAGGGCGAGCTCTGCGGCACCGCGGACTACGCCGAGGGCTTCCAGGCCTTCCAGGAGAAGCGGAAGCCGGAGTTCACCGGCCGCGGCTGAGCCGCCACACCCCGCCACCGACGACGGCGCCGCACCCTTCGCGCGAGGGGCGCGGCGCCGTCGTCGTCCCGGCCCGGCCGCGTCACATTCCCGTCATCAGCCCGGATCGTGGCGTGAGTCACAGGGGATCGTATACGGTGACGGGTGTCACTTCCCGACCGATCGGTCGGGAACCACACCGTCCTGCCGCCGCCTCACGGGCGGCCGCCGCCCCGCATCCCAGGAGCATCCATGAGCCACACCGTCGCATCCCCCGCGGCGCCCGCCCCCGCGCGCGATCGCCGCGAGGAGCGCAAGGTCATCGCCGGCACCGTCGTCGGCACCACCGTCGAGTGGTACGACTTCTTCATCTTCGCCCAGGCCACCGCGCTCGTCTTCGCCGCCCTCTTCTTCCAGCCGATGGGTGAGAGCGGCTCCCAGATCGCCGCGTGGGCCACCCTCGGCATCTCCTTCCTCATCCGCCCGCTTGGCGCGATCGTCGCCGGCCATCTCGGTGACCGCTTCGGCCGCAAGTTCGTCCTGTCCCTCACGCTGATCGGCATGGGCCTGGCCACCACCCTCATCGGCCTGCTGCCCACCTACGCCCAGATCGGTGTGTGGGCCCCGATCCTGCTCGTCGCGCTGCGCCTGCTGCAGGGCCTGTCCGCGGGCGGCGAGTGGGGCGGCGCGGCGCTGCTGTCCGTGGAGCACGCCCCCCACGGCAAGCGCGGCCTGTTCGGCTCCGCCCCGCAGATCGGCGTGCCGCTGGGCATGATCCTGGCCACCGGTGTGCTGTTCATCGTGCGCTCCACCATGTCCGAGGAGCAGTTCCTCACCTGGGGCTGGCGCATCCCGTTCCTGATCTCCGTGGTGCTCATCGTCGTCGGCTACCTGATCCGCAAGGCCGTCGAGGAGTCCCCGGTCTTCAAGGAGATGCAGCAGCTCAAGGTGGACGAGTCCGCCCCGCTGGGCGAGCTCTTCCGGCACCACACCAAGGAGGTCATCCTCGCCGCCGTGATCTTCGCCGCGAACAATGGCGTCGGCTACCTGCTCATCGCGTGGTTCTCGAAGTACGGCGGTCCGAAGGGCCTGGGCATGACCTCCTCCGAGGTGCTCATCGCGAGCCTCGTCGGCGGCGTCGGCTGGTTCATCTTCACCCTGCTCGGCGGCTGGGTCTCGGACAAGATCGGCCGCAAGCTGACCTTCGTCCTCGGCTACGGGTTCCTGATCATCTGGGCCTTCCCGCTGTTCGGGCTGCTCAACACCGCGTCTCTGCCGCTGTTCTCGCTGGGCCTGTTCGTCCTGACCCTGGGCCTGGGTCCGTCCTACGGCCCGCAGTCGGCGATGTACGCCGAGATGTTCCCGGCCCGCGTCCGCTTCTCCGGCGTCTCCATCGGCTACGCGCTCGGCACCATCATCGGCGGCGCCTTCGCCCCGCTGCTCGCCGACCAGCTCGTGAAGACCGGCTGGGAGAACGTGGCCTGGTACATCATCGTGATCTCCGCGATCTCGCTCATCGCCGTCCTGTTCGTCCCCAAGGGCATCCAGGACCGCGAGCTGCACGACGAGCAGGTCGTCGCCACCCGCTCCCACCCGGTGGTCCCGGCCTGATCCGGCCCGCCTGACGGGCTTCGCCCGTCCCCACCCCACGACGACGGCGGGTCCTCCTCCGGAAGGGCGCGCCGTCGTCGTGGGCGACCGGACCGGCGCCGAGGCCCGCAGACACGCCGCTACCTCGGGGACGTAACGGCGCGTCTGCGGGCCTCCGTGCGGGGTGCGCCGGGTCAGACGCTGATCGACGTGGCCTCGGCGCGGCCGCCCGGCCCCGTCTCCGCCCCGTCACACCGGCCCGGGATACTGAACCTGAACGCACGGTCGGTAATTCGCCGCGCCCGCCTCGTCGTCGGTCACTCAAGGAGTCTCCATGTCCGCACAGTCCCAGGCCCTGCTCGTCGGCGGTCGCCGCACGCCCGTCGGCAAGTACGGCGGCGCCCTCTCCTCCGTCCGCCCCGACGACCTCGCCGCCCTGACCATCAAGGCCGTGATCGAGGACGCCGGCATCGACCCGTCGGTCGTGGACGAGGTCATCCTCGGCAACGCCAACGGCGCCGGCGAGGAGAACCGCAACGTCGCCCGCATGGCCTGGCTGCTGGCCGGCTTCCCGGACACCGTCCCGGGCATCACCGTGAACCGCCTCTGCGCGTCCGGCATGTCCGCGATCGGCATCGCCACCGCGATGGTGCGCTCCGGGATGGCCGACGTCGTCGTGGCCGGCGGCGTGGAGTCGATGTCCCGCGCCCCCTGGGTGATGGAGAAGCCGACGACGGCGTTCGCCAAGCCCGGCGCGGCCTTCGACACCGCGATCGGCTGGCGCTTCGTGAACCCGCGCTTCGCGGACGGCGAGTTCGGGGAGAAGTTCACCTTCTCCATGCCGGAGACCGCCGAGGAGGTCGGCGAGGTGGACGGCATCACCCGCGAGGACGCCGACGCCTTCGCCGCCCGCTCGCATGAGCGTGCGCTGGCCGCCATCGGGGCCGGCCGCTTCGCGGACGAGATCGTGCCCGTCGTCGTCACGGGCCGCAAGGGCGCCGAGACGGTCGTGGACACGGACGAGGGCCCCCGCCCCGGCTCCACCCCCGAGGTGCTCGCCAGCCTGCGCCCGATCATCAAGAAGGACGGCGTGGTCACCGCCGGCAACTCCTCCTCCCTCAACGACGGCGCCTCGGCGATCCTCGTCGTCTCCGAGCGGGCCGCGCAGAAGTACGGCCTGACCCCGCGGGCCCGCGTCGTGGAGTCCACCTCGGCGGGCCTGGCCCCCGAGATCATGGGTCTGGGCCCCGTCCCGGCCACCGAGAAGGCCCTCGAGCGCTCCGGCTGGTCCGTGGCGGATCTGGGCGCCGTCGAGCTCAACGAGGCCTTCGCCACCCAGTCCCTGGCCTCGATGCGGCGCCTCGGCCTGGACCCGGAGACCGTCAACGCCGACGGCGGCGCGATCGCCCTGGGCCATCCGCTCGGCTCCTCGGGCTCGCGCCTCGTGGTCACGCTGCTCGGTCGGATGGAGCGCGAGGGCGCGGACAGGGGCCTGGCCACGATGTGCGTGGGCGTGGGCCAGGGCTCCGCGATGCTCGTCGAGAAGGTCTGAGCGCATGGACGACTTCAGCCACTTCACGGCACTGCGCGTCGAGGAGCGTGAGGACCGCGTCCACGCGCGCATGGACCGCCCGGGCGTGCGCAACGCGATCGACCAGACCATGGTCGACGAGTTCCACGAGCTCTGCACCCACCTCGAACGCGAGCCGAAGATCCTGATCATCTCGGGCACGCAGGTGGAGTCGACGCGCGAGCCGGGGACGTTCTCCGGCATCTTCGCCTCCGGCGCGGACATCGGACAGCTGCGCGAGCGCCGCCGCGACGACGCCCTGCGCGGCGTGAACTCGCAGGTCTTCGACCGCATCCACCGGCTGCCCATGCCCGTGATCGCGGCGATCGACGGCTTCGCCCTGGGCGGCGGCGCGGAACTGGCCTACGCGGCCGACTTCCGCATCGCCACCCCGGCGCTGAAGATGGGCCAGCCCGAGACGAGCCTGGGGATCACCGCCGCTGCGGGCGCCCAGTGGCGGCTCAAGGAGCTGGTGGGTGAGCCGGTGGCCCTCGAGCTGCTGCTCGCCGGACGGATCCTGGACGCGCAGGAGGCCCTCGAGCTCAAGCTCGTCACCGAGCTGCACGAGCCGGACGCCCTCCTCGACGCCGCCGACGCCCTCGCCGACCGCATCGCGCAGCAGGACCCGCTGGCGGTGCGGCTGTCCAAGCGCGTCTTCCACCTCCCTCGCGAGGCCCACCCCCACGTGGACGAGATCGCGCAGGCCATCCTGTTCGAGTCCGAGGCCAAGTTCGAGCGCATGCAGGCGTTCCTGGACCGCAAGAAGAAGTGAGGACTGACATGACCGATCAGCAGCACACCCCTGATACCGCGCCGTCCTCCGTGCCCGCCGTCGTCGGCGTCCTCGGCGGCGGCCGGATGGGTGGCGGCATCGCCCACGCGTTCCTCGTCTCCGGCTCGTCCGAGGTGGTCGTCGTCGAGCGCGACCCGCAGTCGGCCGAGGCCGCCAAGGGGCGCATCGAGGCCGACCTGGCCGCCTCCCTCGAGCGCGGCAAGATCGACGGCGACCTGGACGAGTGGGCGCAGCGCCTGACCGTCTCCGTGGACCGCGCCGACTTCGCCCGCTGCGACCTCGTGGTCGAGGCCGTGTTCGAGGACATGCAGGTGAAGATCGAGGCGCTCACCGACGTCGAGGCCCACCTGCGCGAGGACGCCTGGCTGGCCAGCAACACCTCCTCCCTGTCCATCGACGAGATCGCCACGCACCTGCAGCACCCCGAGCGCTTCTGCGGCCTGCACTACTTCAACCCGGTGCCCGCCTCGAAGCTCGTGGAGGTCGTGATCGGCGAGCAGACCGGTGCGGAGCTCCAGGCCCTGTCCACCGAGTGGGTCCGCGGGCTCGGCAAGACCCCCGTCGTCGTCAAGAACGCCCCGGGCTTCGCCTCGTCGCGCCTGGGCGTGGCGATCGCGCTCGAGGCCATCCGCATGGTCGAGGAGGGCGTGGCCTCCCCCGAGGACATCGACGCCGCCATGGTGCTCGGCTACAAGTTCCCGGTCGGCCCGCTGGCCCTGACCGACATCGTGGGCCTGGACGTGCGCCTGGGCATCGCGGAGTACCTCGAGTCCCAGCTGGGTGAGCGCTTCGCCCCGCCGCAGCTCATGCGAGACATGGTGGCCCGCGGCGAGCTCGGCCGGAAGTCCGGCAAGGGCTTCTTCGACTACCGCTGAGCCCCCGGGGCGAGCGCTTTCGAACGTGAGATAGGCCCTATCTCCCGTTCGAAAGCGCCCATTCCCCCGATATCACGTTCGAAAGTGCGGGGGCGGGGCGGGCGCGGCTAACGTGGCGGGCATGGACGAGCCCACGCTGCTGCGCACGGCCCTGCCCGTGGCGAACACGCCCGGCCATCACCTGGACCAGCGGCTCTGGCTCCCCCGCACCCGGCGCCCCGTGGACCCCGAGACCTTCGGCCGGGCCTGATGTCGGTCGACCGCCCCTTCCGCTTCACCCACCGCTGGGCCGTCCCCGCGGACGCCCGGTCCGTGCTGGCCCTGCTCGCCGACCCGGCCGGCTACCCACGCTGGTGGCCGGCCGTCCCGCGCGTCCGTCGCCTGGGCCCCGACCGCGCCGCCGTCCGGCTGCGCGGGTTCGTGCCGGTGCGTCTGACGATGGAGCGTCTCATCGACGACCGCGCCCGCGGCCTACTGGTCGCCCGCCTGAGCGGGGGCCTGACGGGCACCGTGCGGGTCACCGTCCACGACGACGGTGCCCCGGCCGGACACGCGCCGCGCTGCATCGTGGCGTGGGAGCAGGAGGTGGTGCTCACCTCGCCGTGGATGCGCGCCGTGGCCCACGTGCCGGGCGCCCGCACCGCGATGGGCCTCAGCCACGCGGCCGCGATGCGCTCCGCGCGTCGGGCGCTCGGGGCGAAGGCCGTGCCGACCGCTGATCCCGCTTGAACAACTCGTCCATGACGGCCCGGCGCGCCGGCCGGCTCAGAGCTCGGCCTGGGCCTCGTTCCACTCGCGGGACAGCGGCGGGCGAGAGAGGCCGTCGAGGAGGCCGTCGGCGGGGTCGACGCCGAGCTCGACGATCCTGTTGTCCGCGTCCACGTGGACGACCTTGGGCTGGAAGTGGCGGGCCTCGTCGTCGTCCATCTGCCCGTAGGCGATGAGGATGACGATGTCCCCCGGATGCACGAGGTGGGCGGCGGCGCCGTTGATGCCGAGCACGCCGGAGCCCCGCTCGCCCGCGATGGTGTAGGTCTCCAGTCGCGCGCCGTTCGTGACGTCCACGATGGACACGAGCTCGCCCGGGAGGATGTCCGCGGCGTCCAGCAGGTCCTGGTCCACGGTCACGGAGCCCACGTAGTGCAGGTCCGCCTGGGTCACGGTGGCCCGGTGGATCTTGGCGTGGAACATGGTGCGCAGCATGCGGCAGAACTCTCCGGATGAAGGGGGTGGGGCGGGTCCGAGGGGACCGG
>NZ_JASDCZ010000027.1:0-23756 GCF_030407635.1 Micrococcus sp. APC 4021 | reverse complement strand
GAAGATCCACATGGGCGTCGAGTGTACCGGGCGGCGCGTGCGGGCGACAGGGGCCCCGGCGCCCGGTCCGCTGACGACGCGCACGTATCCTGCGGGCATGACCGCGTCCCCCTCCCCTGCCCCGCCGCAGCCCGGCCGGACGGGCCGGGCGACCGTCGTCGTGATCGGCGCGGGCCAGGCGGGGCTGTCCGCCGCCTACCACCTGCGCCGCCGCGGTTTCGTGGGGCTGGGTCCGAACGACGACGGCGCCGCCGGCGTCCCCGACGACGCCCCCGGCACGTTCGTGGTGCTCGACGCGGAGACCGCCCCGGGCGGCGCGTGGCAGCACCGCTGGGACTCGCTCACGATGGCCACCGTCAACCACATCCACGAGCTGCCCGGCGACCCGGTGCCGCCGGCCGACCCGGCCGCGCACGCCAACACCCTGCTGCCGGCCTACTTCGCCGATTACGAGGCACGGTTCGCCCTGCCGATCCGGCGGCCCGTGCGTGTGAGGCGCGTCGAGCGGATCGGCGAGCCGGGACGTGCGCGCGGGTTCTTCGTCCGCACGGACGGGGCGCCGGGCACGTGGCGGGCGGACTTCGTGGCCAACGCGACCGGCACCTGGACGTCCCCACGGTGGCCCTCCGTGCCCGGGATGCGCTCGTTCCGCGGCCGGCAGCTGCACACCCGTGACTACGTGTCCAAAGACGAGTTCGCCGGGCAGCGGGTGGTGATCGTGGGCATGGGCGTCTCGGCGACGCAGCTGCTGGCCGAGATCTCCACGGTCGCGGACACCCTGTGGGTGACCCGCCGCGAGCCGCAGTGGCAGGACTCGGCCGCGCCCGGCGCCCTGGCCGAGTCGGTGCGCGGGGTGGACGAACGGACCCGTGCGGGCCTGCCGCCGGGCTCCGTGGTCGGGGCGACCGGGATGCACCGCTCGTCCTGGGTGCGCGAGGCCGAGTCACGAGGCGTGCTGGTGCGCCACCCCATGTTCACGGCCGTCGAGCCGGACGGGGTGCGGATGCCCGACGGCTCGTTCGAACCGGCGGACGTGATCCTCTGGGCCACCGGCTTCCGGCCGGCGATCCGGCACCTCGCTCCCCTGCGGCTGCGCACGCCCGCCGGCGGCATCCGCGTGGCGGGCGGGCGCGCCCTGGACGAGCCGCGCCTGTTCCTCCTCGGCTACGGGCCCTCCCAGTCCACGGTCGGGGCCAACCGCGCCGGGCGCGACGCAGTGCGCGCGATCCTCGCGGACCTGGCCGGGCCGGCATCGGGCTGAGGGCCGCCACGACCCGCTGGCTACCATGGTCGCCGTGAGCTCCGCATCCCACTACTTCGACGCCGACCCCTCCGCGCCCGAGCGGCGGCGCACCGTGCGGACACGCCTGGGCGGCCGCGACGTCGAGGTCCAGACGGCCAACGGGATCTTCTCCCCGGACGGCCTGGACAAGGGCACCGCGGCCCTGTTCTCGGCCGTGCCCGCGCCGCCGGCGACGGGCCGGTTCCTCGACGTCGGCGCGGGCTGGGGACCGATCGCCCTCACGCTGGCGCTGCGGTCGCCCGAGGCGGAGGTGACCGCCGTGGAGGTCAACGACCGCTCGCTGCAGCTGACCCGCGACAACGCCGCGGCCCTGGGCCTCGGCAATGTCGTGGCACTGCGGCCGGAGGACGTCCCCGAGGGCGCGGAGTTCGACCTCATCTGGTCCAACCCGCCCATCCGGATCGGCAAGCCGGCGCTGCACGCCCTGCTGGAGCGGTGGCTGCCACGCCTGGCCCCCGGCGGCGAGGCCTGGCTGGTGGTGCAGAAGAACCTCGGCGCGGACTCGTTGCTGCCGTGGATCGGCCGGATGCTCGAGGCGCGCGCGCCCGGCCGGTTCACCGCGGAGCGGGCGAACAGCGTCAAGGGCTTCCGGATCCTGCGGGTGGCGCGGGCGCGCTGAGGCGCCGTTTCCCGAACGACAGCGGTCCGTGGCCTGCCGTTTCCCGAACGACAGCGGTCAGGCGGTGAGTTCGCCGTCGAAGACCAGCTCGGCCGGGCCCGAGAGGACCACGTGCTCGGCCCCCTCCGGGCCCGGCACGACATCCACGGCCAGCACGCCGCCGGGCACCTCGACGAGCCACGAGTCGGTGCCCTGGTCGCCCGACCACGCGCGCATCGCCACGGCCACCGCGCACGCGCCCGTCCCGCAGGACTGGGTCTCGCCCACCCCGCGCTCGTGCACGCGCATCCGCACGCGGCCGACGCCCTCGCGCACGAGCGGCTCGTGCGCGGCCACGAACTCGACGTTCGTGCCGAGCGGCGGAGCGGGGTCCACCTCGGGGGCGCGGCCCAGGTCCAGGCCCTGGAGGTCGGCGAAGGAGGCCAGCGGGACCACGGTGTGGGGGTTGCCCAGCGACACGCTCAGCGCCGGACGCGGATCGGTGAGGCCGTGGGCGCGGACCATCGAGTCCGACGCCGCCTCCTCCGCCAGCTCGGGGTCGAGGTAGGACCAGGGGCCCATGTCGATCGCGTAGCCGTGCTCGAGCCGGGTCACGGCCTTCACGCCGGCGCGCGTGCCGATGGTGATCGCCCGGCCGGGGGCCAGGTCCACGAAGCCCTTCTCGACCAGGAAGTGCACGAAGACGCGCACCCCGTTGCCGCACATCTCGGCGATCGAGCCGTCGCCGTTGCGGTAGTCCATGAACCACTCGGCCTCGGGGTGCTCGGCGAGCAGCGCCTCACCCTCCGGCAGGCGTGCCGAGCGCACGGCGCGGATGACGCCGTCGGCGCCGACCCCCCGGTGCCGGTCAGCCAGCCGTGCGACGCGCTGGGCGTCGAGCTGCGTGTTGCCGTCCGGGTCGGCGATCAGCACGAAGTCGTTGCCCGTGCCATGGCCCTTCGTGAACGGCACGCGCGGCGCGCTCGCGTGGAGGGGGTCCTGGGCGGCGGGCGCCGCGGGCTGCTCGGTCATGGGCCCAGTCTAGGTGGCGTCCCCGGCGACGACGGCGAGCGCCTCCGCCACGACGTCCTCGCCCTGCGCGTCGAGCCAGACGACGCGCGGGTCGGCCCGGAACCAGGTCTCCTGGCGTCGGGCGAACCGGCGCGTGGCCACGACGGTCTGCTCGGCCGCCTCCGCCTCGGTGAGCTCGCCGTCGAGGACGGCGAGCATCTGGGCGTAGCCGATCGCGCGGGACGCGGTCGGCCCCTGCCGCAGCCCCTCCGGCCCGGGGACGTCGAGGCGGCGGACCTCGTCCAGCAGGCCCTCGGCCAGCATGCGCTCCACCCGGGCCGCGATCCGCCGGTGCAGCTCGGCCCGGTCCAGGCGCAGGCCGAGCTGCACCACGGGGGCGACCTCCGGGGCGTACGTGCGCTCCGGCATGAACGCGGAGAACGGGCGGCCCGTCAGCCGGCACACCTCCAGCGCGCGCACGATGCGGCGGGCGTCCCGCAGCCGCTCCGCCGAGACCGGGTCCAGGGCGGCCAGCTCGGCCCTCAGCCCGGCCAGGCCCTCCCGCTGCGCGCGCGCCTCCAGCTCGGACCGCAGCGCCGGGTCCGTGGGCGGGAACTCGAGCACGTCCAGCGCCGCCCGCACGTACAGCCCGGAGCCGCCCACGAGGATCGGGGTCCGACCCCGCGCGCGGATCTGGTCGAACAGGTCGCGGGCCGCGGACTGGAAGGCCGCCACCGAGGCCTCCTGGCCGACGTCGAGCACGTCCAGCAGATGGTGCGGGACGCCCTCGCGTTCAGCCGGGGTGACCTTCGCCGTGCCCACGTCCATCCCCCGGTAGAACTGCAGGGCATCCCCGTTGACCACCTCGCCGTCCAGCGCGTGCGCCAGGGCGACGGCGAGGGCGGACTTGCCCGTCGCCGTCGCCCCGACGACGGCGACGACGGGCGGCCGGGCCGCGGCGGCGGGCATCAGGACCGCGGGCGCAGGGTCGGCATGCCGAGGCTCGTGGCACCGGAGCCGCCCGCCGTGCCGGGGGCCGGGGCGCCGCACGACTCGGCCTGGGCGCGGTCCCACGCATCGCCGGCGCGGGAGCGGCGCAGGACGTAGTCCTGTGCGGTCGGGTCGGCGACGGCGAAGAACGGGTGGGCCTCGGTGACCGTCACGGTGACGAAGTCGCCGGGGCGGGGGGTCTCGGCGCCGGCGGGCACGGAGAAGTGCACGAGCCGGTTGTCGGGTGCGCGCCCGGACAGGCGGCCGCGCTCCGCGGCCTTGGAGCCGGAGTCGGCGGTGACGAGCAGCTCCTGGCGGGTGCCGACGAGCGTGGCCATCTCCTCGGCCGAGATCCGGTCCTGCAGGGCCACGAGGCGCTCGAAGCGCTCCTGGACGACGGCCTTGGGCACCTGGTGGTCCATCTCCCCGGCGGGGGTCCCGGGGCGGATGGAGTACTGGAAGGTGAACGCGGAGGAGAAGCGGGAGGCCTCGACCACGCGCATCGTCTCGGCGAAGTCCTCCTCGGTCTCCCCGGGGAAGCCGACGATGATGTCCGTGGTGATGGCGGCGTGCGGGATGCGCTCGCGCACCTTCTCCAGGATCCGCAGGAACTTCGCGGACCGGTAGGAGCGGCGCATGTCCTTGAGCACCTTGTCCGAGCCCGACTGCAGGGGCATGTGCAGCTGCGGCATGACGTTGGGGGTCTCGGCCATCGCGTCGATGACGTCGTCCGTGAACGCGGCCGGGTGGGGGCTGGTGAAGCGGACGCGTTCGAGGCCCTCGATCTCCCCGCACGCGCGCAGCAGCTTGGCGAACGCGCCGCGGTCGCCGAACTCGACGCCGTAGGTGTTCACGTTCTGGCCCAGCAGCGTGACCTCGACGGCGCCGGCGTCGACGAGCGCCTGCACCTCGGCGAGGATCTCCCCGGGGCGGCGGTCCTTCTCCTTGCCGCGCAGCGACGGGACGATGCAGAACGTGCACGTGTTGTTGCAGCCCACGGAGATGGACACCCAGCCGGAGTGGGTGGAGTCGCGCTTGGTGGGCAGGGTGGAGGGGAACACCTCGAGCGACTCGAGGATCTCGATCTCGGCCTCGGCGTTGTGGCGCGAGCGCTCCAGCAGCACGGGCAGGGAGCCGATGTTGTGGGTTCCGAAGACGACGTCCACCCACGGGGCCCTGCGCTGGATGGCGGCCTGGTCCTTCTGGGCGAGGCACCCGCCGACGGCGATCTGCATGCCCGGGTGCGCGTCCTTCACCGCACGCAGGTTGCCGAGGTTGCCGTACAGGCGGTTGTCCGCGTTCTCACGGACCGCGCACGTGTTGAAGACCACGAGGTCGGCCTGGGCGTCCTCGGCGACCGGGGCGTAGCCGGTGGACTCGAGCAGGCCGGAGATGCGCTCGGAGTCGTGCACGTTCATCTGGCAGCCGAAGGTGCGGACCTCATAGGTCAGGCCCTCGTGCGGGCGCGCGGCGGCGCCGTCCTGCGCGAGCGGGGTGGTGCGGGGGGTGGGGTCCGTCAGAGTCACCGCACCATTCTAGGAACTCCGGGCGCGGCCCGGGTCCGCTCACTCCTCGTGCTCGGCGAGGACCTCCTTCACGACGGCGAACGCGAGGCCGCCGCCGTAGCCCTTGCGTCCCAGCATGCCGACGAGGCGGCGGGTCACCTTGTCCCGCTCGGCCCGGGCCTCCGGCGAGGCGCCGCCGGGGACGGTGCGGCCCCGCAGCCGTCGGCGCACGAGGTCGAGGGCGGCGGCCCGCTCGTCCTCGCCGTCGATGGCCTCGAGCGCCTCGGCGGCGATCTCCCGGTCCACACCCTTCTGCTGGAGCTCATGTCCGATGGCGCGGCGCGCCAGGCCCTTGCTTCGGTGACGGCTGCGGACCCAGACCTCGGCGAAGGCGGCGTCGTCCACGAGCCGCACCTCCTCGAAGCGGTCGAGGACGCGCTCGATCAGCTCGGGCTCGGCCTGGCGCTCGGCGAGCTTGCGTTCGAGCTGGCCGCGGGAGCGGGGGCCCAGGGCGAGCTGGCGCAGGACGACCTCGCGTGCGGCCTCCTCACGCTCACGCGGTGCGGTCGGTCTGGGGGGCGGGCTCAGCCGGCGCGCGGCCGTCCTCGCGGGGCCGAGTGCGCCCCGACCGCTTGGCGGGCGCCCGCTTCCGTCCTCGGCGCTCGGTGCCCGCCCCGGTGCCCTCGCCCCCGGACCACGGCAGCGATCGGGGCCCGGCGTCGGGCACGGGGCTGGGCAGGTCGCTCGCGCGGGTCAGCAGGGCTCCGAGATCCGGCACCGCGTCAGGGACGGGGTCCCGGACGTCCCCCACGGGGGTTCCGGCGTCGTGCGCGGGCACGGCGTCCTGCGCGGGGTCCGTGGCGTCCGCGTCGGACGACGTCGGCTCCGGCACGTCGGCCAGGTCGAGCCACATCCGGCCCACGTCCGAGTCCCGGGCGTCGTCGAACGCGGACGCACCGGAGGCGGAGCCGCTCCGGCCGGTCGTCTCCGACCGGTGGGCGACCCCGCCTCCGACGTTCCTGTGCGATCGGGTCATCCGGCCGCGGTGTCCCCCGGAACCGCGGTCAGGGCCGGGGCCTCGTCATCCTCGGCCTCCGGGGCCACCCCGATGCCGAGCTTCGTGAGGATGCGCTGCTCGATCTCGTTGGCGAGGTCCGGGTTGTCCCGGAGGAAGCGACGGGCGTTCTCCTTGCCCTGCCCGAGCTGGTCCCCGTCATAGGTGAACCACGCGCCGGACTTCTTGACGATGCCCTCCTCGACACCCATGTCGATCAGGCCACCCTCGCGGGAGATGCCGACCCCGTAGAGGATGTCGAACTCGGCCTGCTTGAAGGGCGGGGCCATCTTGTTCTTGACGATCTTCACGCGGGTGCGGTTGCCGACGGGGTTGCCGGCCTCCTTGAGGGTCTCGATGCGCCGGACGTCGATGCGCACGGACGCATAGAACTTGAGCGCCTTGCCGCCCGTGGTGGTCTCCGGGGAGCCGAAGAACACGCCGATCTTCTCGCGCAGCTGGTTGATGAAGATGGCCGTGGTCTTGGTCTGGTGGAGGCGGCCGGTCACCTTGCGCAGCGCCTGGGACATGAGGCGGGCCTGCAGGCCGACGTGGGAGTCGCCCATCTCGCCCTCGATCTCGGCGCGCGGGGTCAACGCGGCCACGGAGTCGATGACGACGATGTCCAGGGTGCCCGAGGAGACGAGCATGTCCATGATCTCCAGGGCCTGCTCGCCCGTGTCCGGCTGGCTGACCAGCAGGGCGTCCGTGTCCACACCGAGCTTGCGGGCGTAGACCGGGTCCAGGGCGTGCTCCGCGTCGATGAAGGCCGCGATGCCACCGTTGCGCTGCGCGTTGGCCACCGCATGCAGGGCCAGGGTGGTCTTGCCCGAGGACTCCGGACCGTAGATCTCCACCACGCGGCCGCGCGGCAGGCCGCCGATGCCCAGGGCCACGTCCATGGCCACCGAGCCCGTGGGGATGACCTCGACGGGCGCCTGGGTCTGGTCCCCCAGCCGCATGACGGAACCCTTGCCGAACTGCTTGTCGATCTGGGCGAGAGCGGCCTCGAGGGCCTTCTCGCGATCCGTCACCTTGCTCATCCTTCACCCCTAGCTCTGGTGGTGCTGCGACGGACGCTGGAGCGCCCGCCTCGGTCATGTCCGTGAATCTACGGGGAGCAGCGGACATGATAAGCACGCCTTGCTCCGCCTGTGCACGAGATCACCCCGTCGCACTGCTGTGCAGGACTCTACCGCATTATTCGAACACGTGTTCGAAGCCGGGCCTGGGCTACAGACCCCACCGGGGCCGGGCGATGCCGCGGCCGGACCGCCGACACCCGGACGCGCCGGCGTCACTGCCGGGCGCGACGGGGCCGGGCGGAGCCGCCCGTGCCACCGAACAGCACCGGGTCCCCCCGACCGTCGACGTGGATCTCGTGGACCCGCCGACCGCGCGCGTCGAACGCCTCCAGCCGCCAGTGCTCTCCGTCGTCCAGCCGGGGCAGCACCACGGGCGGACCGATGTGCTCCACCTGGTCCACGACGTCCTCGCCGTGCATCCGGGACAGGGTGCAGGCGTGCCCGTCGTCGGCCTCTCCCGGGAAGGCGGCCCAGTCCACCCGTGAGAGCCCGCCGGGCTCGGCGGTGACCAGGACGTCCGGCCCGTCTGAGTCGTCGCCCCGTTCATGCGCCAGCAGCGCGTCGATGTGCGTCGCCACGGTCGAGGCCGAGTGGCCCCGACGCATCGCGTCCACGGCCCGCGCCGTCACGTGGGCGGGCAGCGCGGCGTGCCCGGCCCCCCAGGTGGCGATCCGCACCTGGTGCTCGGCGTCCGTGGCGAACCGCCGAGGGCCGCCCGTCATGCCCGGGGTGCGGTGGACGAGGGGCAGCAGGTGCCCCTCCACGTGGTGGTCGCCCGCGTTCTGGAACACCACCACGCGACGGCCCGCGTCGAGCGTGCCCACCCGGTGCCCGATCCCCTCCTCGGCCAGCCGCGCCTCCACGGCCTCGCGCTCCGCGACGGGGTCGAGCTCCTCACCGGGGAAGAGCGTCCGCAGGTAGTCCCGCACCGTGGGCGGGTGGTAGTCGAGCAGGTCCGTCTGGGGGTTCCAGGCGAAGACGCTGCTGCGCCCCTCGAGCTCCTCGTTCAGCCGCAGCGCCGCGAAACCGCCCCCGGACCCGCCCACCAGGAGCAGGTCACGGCCCAGCCCGTCCGCCAGGGCCCGCAGAGTGGCGAGCAACGTGGCGTGGGCCTGGGAGCCGGGCGAGCCCGTGTACCACCCGAGGAGGAGGTCGTCGGCGAGCTGCATCGAGGGGTCGCTGACGGCGACCCACGGGATCCCCAGCTCGTAGGAGAGCCGACGCCCGGCGAAGAACGGCGGGGCCACGCTGTTCCGCTGGCTCATCGCGCCCGTGAGGAAGACGACGACGGACTCGCGCTCTCCCACGCCCCCGAGGTCACCGCGGATGATGAGGTCAAGGTGATTGCCGTCCGGCAGGGGCAGGATGTGCAGTCCCGGACCGAAGCCGGAGGCCGCGAACTCCTCGACCGACCCCCAGCGGACCGGGTCGACCCCGTAGTTCGCATAGTCGCTCTCCACGACGTCCCGGTATGGTGCGGACGGCTCGGGCGCAGCGGGCTCGGCGGACGGCTCGGGCGCAGCGGGCTCGGCCGGGGCCTGCGGCGCAGCGGGCTCGACGGGCTCCGCGTCCGGGCTGACGTCGACGAGACCGTCGACCTCCCATGGATCGCGTCCGTCAAGCACGGCGACCACCCCGGCCGCCAGCGCGGCGGCGGCCGCCGGGGCGAGGGCCAGCGGGTCGGCGGTGCCGTCGTCGGCGAGCGCGGCGTGTCGGATCGCGTCGTCCACGCGCACCACCCGGGCCGGGTCGAGGTCCTGGGCCGCCCGGTCGGCGAGCCGGTCCGCGTAGCGCGCGGCAGCGAGGATCGCGGCCTCGTGCCGGGCGGCGGTCCCGTCCGCGGTGCGGACCGCCATCCCGCCGTGATGCAGGATCAGCCGCTCTCTCAGACCCACGGCATCCAGGGTGGAGAGGAAGGTCCGCCACCCGGCCACCCACAGCGCGAAGTGCTCGTCGTCGCCGCTGGGCACCCGGCGCCGGCCGTCCTGCGGCGGTGCCGACTCGAGGTACTCCGGCGAGACGGTCACGACGGCCCCGGACGGGAGCACGTCGAGGGCGAAGCGCTCGTCGGCGACGTCGACGACGATCGCGTCGGGATCGAGCCGGACCAGGTCGGCCACGAGCATGCGGTCGACGTCGCGGCGGACCAGCTCACGCCGGAAGTCCGAGGCGACCCCGGTCAGGTCGGCGTCCTCGACGGGCGGGGTGCCCAGTCCGGCCATGGAGACCCGGGCGAGGAAGTGCCCTGCGGGCACGGAGAGCCGGGGGTCCGCGACCAGGGCGGAGCGGGTCAGGGCGCTCCCGACGACGGCGATGCGTGCGGTCATGGCCTGTGGGCCTCTCTCTCGGGATGGGGACGGACCGACGGAGCGGAGTGGTCCCCGTCGGTGCGGAACGCCAGGCGGAGTTCGGCGTCCAGCACGTGGTCCGCGCCGGACTGTCTGCGGACCCGGCGTGCCGCGGCCGCGGACATCCTCAGATACCGCGCGGGCTCGGCGCGCAGCGTCCGGACGGCGTCCGCGAGCGCGCGGTGGTCTTCGGGCGGCGCCAGGAAGGCGACCTCCTCGTCGACGAACTCGGGGATCGCGGCCACCGCCGACGTGATGGGCACCAGACCCGAGGACATCGCCTCGTCGCGGCTGACGCCCTGGGTGTCGCTGCGGGTGGGCACGAGCAGTACGCCATGCCGAGCATGCTCGGACGCGATCTCTGCATGAGTCAAGAATCCCTTTCGAATCAATACATTCTCGAAATCCCACAATGGCGCCAGCGTCTCCTCGAAGAGAGGGCCATCTCCAATAAATGTGAAATCCAGCTCATTGAACCAAGGCTCGTTGGATAGCTCAAGAACAGCAGCAACGGCAAGGTCGTTGGCGTATACATGCGAATGGTATGGGCGGATCGAGAGGACACGAAGACGGTGCTGCGCGGTCTTCTCTTGATACGGAAAGACGGTGTCATCGATTGGATTATGAATCACCGAATACCGATGGTCTGGCAAGCGAATACCGACATCCTCGAAAACTGTTTCAGCGAACCACCGGGAGACAAAGATGAAGTGCATATTGTCGGGGCTGGAATCGAAGACTTCTCTCCACATTGCCAAACGCTGTTCAGTGAGCATCTTAGCGGCATCCAGCTCTTCTTCCGTGGCGTAGTTAAAACGGCGACGCCACCAGGGCTGAATCTCGAATCCGTGAACCCACACCGTGGTCGGAGGGAGGTCAGACGTAGCCTTCAATACATTCCACGTCTCGGGGAGCAAACAGTGTACTACGAGGGTCTTCACCTCTCCCGTTGCAAGAGTCGCAATGAGGTCCTGGACACGCAATACGGCCACGTCGACGTCTTCGAACTCTCGAAATCTAGGGCCGTCTCCTTCGCCCACGAGGATGGTTTCCAGGCGGTGGCCCATCTCCCTATATCGACGAAGCCGACTATGAACGAACCCATTCCTGTAGAGGTTGTCATAGGCAGGATAGATGTTAGTGATCAACACATCAGAACTTCCAGCCAGCATGGGCACGGAGGGCGCAACGTAGGGCCCGTTTACTACGCGATGGACCACGGCGCTACCGGATCCACTCACCCGTAGACCCCAACGCATCGCGCGAGCCTGCTCGGGGATCTTGACGGTGGTGTACTGGCGCGCCGGAATCATGGCATGGCCGAAGCGCTGTCCGTCAGCATCTAACCAATAGGCAACGAGCATGATGTCGAGTCCGACGCTGACGTCGAAGTACACGGGCTGATCATTACCGTTTTGGTGAAACTCCACTGGGCGCGCCAGTGAGTTAATCCAGTACTGGTGCCGGCCTGCCCCAAGGGAAGACGTGACACGGGGCACTCCGTCCTCCCATGTCAGAGTCATCTCGTCGAAGGACTTCATCCCCTCGAAGATGGTTCCCAGGTCCATAACCGGCATGTCGTCGCTGGATTCTGCGAAGACCAGATCGTCCGCATGCTGACGGATCTCCGTCAGTGTCAAGCCCTCGTAAACATCGAGCGAGGACGCGGGCGCGAGTGCTGGCTCTTCCGAGGTCGCGCCTCCGGCGCAATATTCGAGCGGCGAGACGGCCAGGCCCGACAGCTGCGCAGCGTCCAGTTGCCTAGCGACTCCGTTACAGTCCGCCACCTGTGCCCAATCAAGTCGCGAGAGGGAACGACACGGCAGAATCTTGTCCTGCAGTCGCCAGGCCGTACCAAGCTCACGGCGTTCGAGCGAGCCGTCGACGCTGTCAACGGCGTAGTGCTCCACGTGCCCACACGTTTTCACATCCGCCCATCTCAGAGTGAGGACCATGTCCTCGAGATAGTGGGGGCCGTACCAGTCGTTGGGATCAAGCATCCCGGCGAGGGTGCACCCCCTTGTCCTTGCCAGCCCGTCCAAGTCGGCCAGTTCGTCGAACAGGACCACACGAGGATCCTGTAGCTCAAGCGGCATGGGCGCGAATTCCTCAACCTTGCCCTGCACGGCCAGGACCCAGTCGTTCCAGGTCTGACCTGCCCATCGGCGGACAAGTTCCACGACGGCCGCTGCATCCCGGCCGAGGGTAGAGGGGACAACCATCAGCGGACGCTCGACAGCAGCATCCGGCAACGTCACCCCTGACCGCGACGCGACGAACTCTAAGCGCTCTGTGTAGGTGTGCTCGCGCAGGACCTTGCGAAGGGCCACGGCACGAAGACGCTCGTTGCCGTTCGGCTGGGCCTCGATCGCTTCGAGCCGGCGTCGCATCTGCCTGCCTGAGTCAGTAGAGACGACTAAGTCCCCGAACATCAGTCGAAGCCCGCGGGAGAAGTTGCTGACGGTCAAAGTATTGGAGGCAAGCAATTCGAAAACCCGACGAGCGAACATCGACTGCGACTGTTTAACCGAATTCAGGTTGAGGTTAACTGTATAGCCCTTGTAGGGCACGTCCAGGAGGCCCGGCGTCAGCGCCCCGCCGACGATGTATCGCTGATAGTCCTCCGGGAATGTGTAGCCCGAGGTAGCACGCCCATGATTGCGATCGTAGATGTCAAACCGCCGCCCATCCGCGGAGAGTTCCGCGGACAGCTCTTGGAGATCAGCAAGGCGTTCTGGATACTTCGCATAATAGGCACCGGCAAAAGCGCAACCCTCCACGCGGTCAAACACTTCGACAGGGTTGGATTGGGCGGTCTGCGCCGCGAAGGGCAGGAAGTGCACATTCTCATGACCCAGCTCGCGCTTATAGCGCGGAACACAGTCGAGGTCGGTGGTAAATACCGCATCGAACTCGCCCGCAGCCGTGAGGAACGTGTTGAAGTGGACCGGGTCCTCCTTGTTCCAGAACGCCGTGGGGACGCCGCGAGAGCGGCACCACGCCAAGATCCCCTGAAGTTCGGGTCCAAGGCGGTGCACCGTGTTCCACCAGGTCTGCCGGTGCCCCCGCCAGGCTGACTCAACGAGTAGGAGATCCGGCTGGGCCGCCGCGATCTCGGCACGCCAATACTCCATCGTTAGTGGCACCAAATCTGCCTCGGCCTCGAACGCAGTTTGTGAGAACTCGTCCAAAATGCAAGCGACGACGAGCTTTCCGGCTCGGCCGGCTCGTCGGCGCACCGGGACGGGATCACTGTTGCGGCGTCGAGCTGCTATGTCGGCCGGCACCACTGGCTTGGGAATTGCTCGGGTCATACGTCGCGCTTCTTCTTCTCTTCACGGATGATCGCAAGCAGTCGAGGCAGTGCGCGCGATGCGCCGGAAACGCTTTGGGCCTCACTCAACGCCCTACCGGCGCGGAAAGTTCGAGACGATCGAATACGGCGTAGGGTCGCGCGCATCTCGCCGGCCTCGGCAAGGGCCATCTCTTTTTCTGTCGTCACGAGTTCGAGCGCATCTTCCAGATACCGAAGACGCTCTGCGGCCGCCTCGTTCTCTGCCTGGACGGTACGTGTGGACCAGAGTCGATCTTCGACCGTTTCCACGAATCCACGGATGGCGCGGAAGTCCTCTAGATGAAGCCGTTCTCTGGCCTCGAGTTCCGCGATCCGTCGCCGAGCGTCCGTCAAGGCCCCCTTGAGTTCAGCCTCGGCCGCGGACTGTCCGATCTCCAGTTCCGCGAGAGCGCCTAGATGCGTTACTAGTTTCCGAGCCTCGGGATCTTCCAAATCGTTGGTGATTGTCTGGAATTTGCTGCGAAGGGACTCCGCTATCCGACGCTCGGTGTAAAGGCGATGCATGACTGCATTTATTCCGGTCCGCTCCCCTGCGTCGTTCTGCTTGCCTCCGGGGGAGAACAGCAGCGTCGGCGAGGCGTTTACCACGTCAACTACACGGTAGCCGAGCGGGCTTAGCAATGAGCTCACAGCCTCATACGCTTCATAGTCCAGGCACTCGACCCAGATCAACGGGCGGTCTCTGGTAATCATCTCCATCCCGCCCTGCAGGACCTCCAGTTCAAAGCCCTCTACATCGATCTTCACCATGCGTACGCTTTGCCTTTGGATGAGATCGTCGAGGGTGTAGACAGCCACATCTTGGCCAGCATCACCTTCTTCGAATGAGAGCGACTGCGTTCCCAGATTCGCAGGATCGTGTAGGATCAAACGCCCAAAGCCGGGTTGCGCACCCGCGGCACATTCATACACCTCGACGCGGTCAACGGCGCCGTTTAACTCGACTGACCGGCGCAATGCATCGGCAAGGTGGCTGTCTGGCTCTATAGCGACTACTCGGGCATCGGCCACACAAGCGAGGTTAAGCGTGTGGTTGCCAATATTGGCCCCGACATCAATGACAAGGTCACCGGGCAACAGGGCCGCGGCCATCCTGTCCAGCATCTCCTCCTCGTAGGGAGAACCCTCGCGCTGTAGGTGTCCCTGGATGTAGTCCGTGCCAGAGTCCGGCACGACCACGTCGTAAACGCCGCCCCTCGAACGGACTCGGGCCACGCCCGTCGCCCCGGCGTCCGCCAAAATCATCGGTGGCTCCTTAGTCCGAATTGGTGGCCACGCACCTGTTCGATTGGTACCTGCCCTTGGTTAGCAGGCCATCGCGTGTCAACCACACGCCCGGCCCCCAGCCACTGTACCGGCCAGGGCTCTGGCGGCAGAGAAACACGTCAGCGTTTCGGCGGCACGTCCCGACCGAGACGCCGCTCCTGCGGGATCTCATGCAGGTCGCAGACCGCCAGCCAGACCCGCCGCGGGTCCACGCCGGCGGCGAGCGCCGCCGTCGCGGTGGTGTCCAGGCCGGGCAGGTGCAGGGAGTCGGCCACGAGGCCGGCCCGGGCGGGGCCGAACTCCTCGTCCATCAGCCGGCGGAACTCGCTCTCGCGCACGGGCGGTCCTCTCTGTGGTCGGTCGCGGGGTCAGGGACGGGGACGCAGACGGCGCGGGCGCCCCGAGACGGGGGCGCCCGCGCCGTGGGGATGGCGGAGTCAGCGGCCGGCCAGCGAGCCCAGGCTGGGGTCCGTGAGGTCGTCCGGCAGGGTGTCCGGGACGACCATGCCCTCCTGCTCCACGAGCCGGTCCGAGACCTCCCGCAGCAGGTAGGACAGCGGGATGTCCAGCGCCTGGCAGATCGAGGCCAGCAGCTCGGAGGAGGCCTCCTTCTGGCCGCGCTCCACCTCCGACAGGTAGCCGAGCGAGACACGGGCGTCGTGCGAGACCTCGCGCAGGGTGCGGCCCTGGAGCTGCCGGACGTCGCGCAGGACGTCGCCGATCTCGTGGCGGAGGAGGGGCATGCTGCGCTCCTTGATGTCGGGGGCGGCCGCGCGGGGACGGGGCTGGTCATCGACCCAGCGCGTGATTCCGTGGGAATGGACGGGATGTCGCATCATGTCTATCGCCTGCTCCTGGACTTTTCCTGAAGGGCGCCGGGCCGCGGGCCTGATCCCGCGGGGCACTCTTCTTGACTCGTTACATTCAACGTCGGGCGGGGTCGCGTTCATTCCCGAGACATGGTCTGCTCCGCCGTCGGGCCCTCGGCGGCCCCGTCGCCCTCGTGCCGCTCCGGGCGCCGATGCCGTTCCCGCAGGGAGTACGTGGCGTTCCGGATGCGGTCGGAGTCGTCCAGGCTCGAGCCGACGGCCCCGGCCATCGTGCCCATCGACGCCGCGAGCCACACGAGCCGCACGTAGTCGCCCACGCCGCCGGGCTGGTCGAGCTCCTCCTCCAGATACTCCACGGGGATGATCATGAGCGCGACCAGCAGCAGCGTGACGAAGAGCAGGACGTAGACCACGGTGCAGGCCAGACCGACGGTGAGCACGGTGGAGAGGTTGTCCAGCCGCGAGCTGTGCCGGTGGGTCGCACCGTGCGTCCACAGGCCGTTCGTGGTGACCAGCCACGCCACCAGCAGCACCACGGACAGCACGCTGACCGCCGCGAGCCGCCCCGGAGACATCACGCTGGAGAGCACCCAGATGGAGCCGAAGAACACGCCGTAGGCACCGGCCGCGCTGGCCGAGGCGATCGTGAACGTCATGTCCCGCGGCATGAGCAGCGGCCGGTTGGCCATCACCATCCCGGCCAGCAGGCGCAGCGTGCCCGTCCAGCCCTTCACGTACACCGTGGACGTGCGCCGGGACCCGCCGCCCATCCCGGTGGTCGTGGTCACGTCCGCGTCGACGTCGCCCAGTGGGGCGATGCCCCGCAGCGCGGCCGTGTCGGGCTCGGGGGGCTCGTCCGTCGGGGACGGGCCGTCGTCCTCCTCCACCTCGCCGGACTCGTCGGAGGACTGCACGTCCAGCTCCCCGTCCGGCGGGTCCACGTGGGGGGCGGTGTCGATGTGCTCGACGATCCGCAGCACCGTCTCCCGCAACCGGCGGGCCGGGGTGATGACCCCCAGCGCCGGGACGCACACGACGCCGACCCGCAGCTGCGGCACGACGTCCGCCACCACGCCGCGCCGGTCGTCGAACCGGGGCAGGTCGACGACGGCGACCACCGTGTCCCATCCCTGCCCGTCTGCGAGGGAGCGGACCGGCTCCTCCAGGACCATGCCCCCGGTCGCACCGACCGGCAGCGACTCCTGCCGCGTCTCGACCCGCCAGCCGCCGGGCTGCGGCAGGCGTTCGTCGAGCCGGTCCTCGACGTCCCCGGCGATGCGGTCTCCATCGCGCCGAACCTACGTGGCGGGGCGGGCCGGCACCAGGGACGGGGCGCCGAGGCGGGTCGGTCGAAGCCCCCCCGTGCCGCCTCAGTGGCCGCGGCCGGCGAGCAGGCGCGTCAGGGCCTGCAGCGCCGCGGCGACGGTGGCCTCCCGGATCGCGGCCCGGTCGCCGTCGAGCTGGAGGAGGACCGCGGTGGCCGCGCCATCGCGCTCGCCGCCGAGCACGTCCAGCGCGCTCGCGTCCGCGTCGGGCACGGCCAGGCCGAGCCACACGGTGCCCACCGGCCGGCCCTGGTGGGGCTCGGGCCCGGCGACGCCCGTGGTGGCCACGCCGACGTCGGCGCCCAAGGCCGCGCGGGCGCCGAGGGCCATCCGCCGGGCCACGTCCGCGTCCACCGCCCCGACCCGCGCGAGCAGGTCCGCCGGCACGCCCAGCAGGCCGGTCTTCACGGCGTTCTGGTAGGCCACCACGCCGCCGTGGAGGACGGCCGAGGCGCCCGGGACGTCGGCCAGGCGCGCGGCCAGCAGGCCGGCGGTGAGGGACTCCCCCGTCGCCACCGTGAGGCCCGCCTCCGCGAGCGCGTGCACCACGTCCCGGGCCGCCGCCATGGTCATCGCCTCAGGCCCCCCGCTGGGCGGCGAGGGCATCCCGCCGCAGGACCCACGCGTCCTTGACGTACTCCAGGCCGGTCAGCACCGTCAGCACGGTGGCGGCCCCGATGACCACCCAGCCGGCCCACGGCCACCAGCCGCCCACGAGCGGGGCCAGGGGCAGGAGCAGCAGGCCGATGCCCACGGTCTGCAGCACGGTCTTGAGCTTGCCGCCACGGCCGGCCGGCATCACTCCGTAACGGATCACCACGAAGCGCATCAGGGTGATGCCCCATTCGCGCACCAGGATCACGATGGTCACCCACCACCACAGCTCCCCCAGCAGGGAGAACAGCACGAGGGCCGTGCCCGTGAGCAGCTTGTCCGCGATGGGGTCCGCGATCTTGCCGAAGTCGGTGATCAGCCCGCGGGCGCGGGCGATGTCCCCGTCGAGCTTGTCGGTGTACATGGCCGCCGCGAACAGCGCCAGCGCGAGCCAGCGGGCGACGAGCGAGTCGCCGCCCCACGGCCCGCCGGCCCACAGCGCCCAGGCGAAGAAGGGCACCATCAGGATGCGCACCGAGGTCAGGATGTTCGGCAGGTTCCAGGCGGACACGCGCTGCGCCCCGCCCGCCGTGCTCATCTGCCCGTCAGCTGCCACGCGTCCTCCGATCCCTCGTCGTCCTCATCGTTCCAGTCCACGGCGGCCGGGCGCGAGTCCAGGTCCTCCTGCACCAGGTCGCGCGGACCAGCCGACGCCGAGGCGGCGTCGTCACCGGTTCCGGTCGAGGGCGGGGTGTCTCCGGAGATGGTGGCGAGCACGTCCGCGAGGTCGTCGGGCTTGACCAGCACGTCGCGGGCCTTGGAGCCCTCGGAGGGGCCCACGACGCCGCGGGACTCCATGAGGTCCATGAGGCGGCCGGCCTTCGCGAAGCCCACCCGCAGCTTGCGCTGCAGCATGGACGTGGAGCCGAACTGCGTGGTGACCACGAGTTCGACGGCCTGCAGGAGCAGGTCCAGATCGTCGCCGATGTCCTCGTCGATGACCTTCTCGGTCTTCTCGGGGATCACGTCCTCGCGGTACTGGACCTGCATCTGCGACTTCACGTGCTCCACGACGGCGTGGATCTCGGACTCGTTGACCCACGCCCCCTGCACGCGCATGGGCTTGGACTTGCCCATCGGCAGGAACAGGGCGTCGCCCTGGCCGAGCAGCTTCTCCGCGCCGGGCTGGTCCAGGACCACGCGCGAGTCCGTGACCGACGACGTCGCGAACGCCATGCGCGAGGGCACGTTGGCCTTGATCAGGCCCGTGACCACGTCCACGGACGGCCGCTGCGTGGCGAGCACGAGGTGGATGCCGGCCGCCCGGGCCAGCTGGGTGATGCGCACGATCGCGTCCTCGACGTCGCGCGGGGCGACCATCATCAGGTCCGCGAGCTCATCCACGATGACCAGCAGGTACGGGTACGGGCGCAGCACGCGCTTGGAGTCCGGCGGCAGCTTCACCTGGCCGGCCCGGACGGCCTTGTTGAAGTCGTCCACGTGCTTGTAGCCGAACGCCGCGAGGTCGTCGTAGCGGGTGTCCATCTCCTTGACGACCCACTGCAGCGCCTCGGCCGCCTTCTTCGGGCTCGTGATGATCGGGGTGACCAGGTGGGGCACGCCCTCGTACGCGGTGAGCTCGACGCGCTTGGGGTCCACCATCACCATGCGCACCTCGTCCGGGGTGGAGCGCATGAGGATCGAGGTGATCATGGAGTTCACGAACGAGGACTTGCCGGCGCCGGTGGCGCCCGCCACGAGCATGTGGGGCATCTTCGCCAGGTTGGCCACCACGTAACCGCCCTCCACGTCCTTGCCGACGCCCATCACCATCGGGTGGTCGGTGCGCTGGGCGGCCTGCGAGCGCAGGACGTCGCCGAGGGCCACGACCTCCTTGTCCGTGTTGGGGATCTCGATGCCGATCGCGCGCTTGCCCGGGATGGGGCTGAGGATCCGGACGTCCGAGGAGGCCACCGCGTACGCGATGTTCTTCTCCAGCGCCGTCACCTTCTCCACCTTGGTGCCGGGGGCGACCTCGACCTCGTAGCGCGTCACCGTCGGCCCGCGGGAGAACCCGGTGACCTGGGCGTCCACCTTGAACTCGGTGAACGTGGTGGTCAGGGCGGCGACGACCCGGTCGTTGGCCTCGGAGCGCTCCTTCGGCTGGGGGCCGGCAGGGAGCAGGGCCGACTGCGGCAGCGTGTAGGACACGTCCCCGCCCAGCGGGGACTGGGTGCCGCGGGCCGGCTCGGCGGTCACCGGCGGCACCGGCGCGGGGGTGCTGGCGGGCACGGCGGAGGACGACGACGACGCGGCGGTCCCGGAGCCCTGACCTGGGGCGTCGTCCAGGGCGAACGGGGTGTCCTCCCCCGCGTCCTCCTCCAGGGATGCGGCGGCCGGGGCGGCGGCCTCACGCTGGGCGCGGGCGTGTTCGCGCACCTGCTCGAGGGCACGGTCCGCGGCCGTGGGCCGGCGCACTCCGGCGGGTGGCTGCGGCTCGGCGTCCGCGTCCTCGGGCGCGTCGTCCTCGTCCACCCACGGGTCGAAGTCGTCCGAGGCGTCCTGGTCCGCGTCCCGCGGGTCACGCGCGTCTGCGGCGGCCTGCTCGGCGTCGAACACGCCCTGCTCCCCGCGAGCGGCCCGCCGCGGGGCGGGTCGGGGCAGGACCTGGGTGGTCTCGGCCTCGGGGGCGGCGTGGGAGCCGGCCTCGGCCTCGTGGATCACCGGGGAGTCGTAGGCGGTGCCGGCGGTGTGCTCCGGGGCGGCGTCGGCGGCCTGATCCTCGCGTGCCCGGCGCCCGCCGAACAGGCGCGCGAGCAGGCCGGGGCGGGAGGCCCCGGCGGCGTGGGCGCCGGCGGCCGGTCCGTCCAGGTAGGACTGGTCGTGGTCCGGGTGGGTGCGCCCGGTCTCCGCGTCCACGGAGAGCGGGGTGGCGAGGTCCTCGGCCTCGCGGCGCACCTCACGGGCCCGGCGCCGCTCGTCGCGGCGGGCGGCCCGCCGCTCGGAGGCGCCCTCGGGGTCCTGGCCCGTGAGCCAGTCGTAGCCGCCCGCGATCCGCTGCGGGATCGCACCGATGGGCGTCGCGGTGAGCACGAGAACCGAGAAGAAGGCCAACAGGATCATGAGGACCCAGACGGGCACGGGTGTCAGCAGGGAGGCCAGCGGCGCCGTCGCCAGGTAGCCGACCATGCCCCCGGCACCGAGCATGTCCTCGAAGGCCTCGGCGGCCGAGGGCACACCGCCCACGAGGTGGGCGATGCCGGAGCCGGCGACGGTCGCCATGAGCAGGCCGATGATGATGCGCCCGTTGGCGCGATGGTCCGTGGCGTGGCGGAAGCAGCGCACGGCCACGACGAGCAGGGCGATCGGCACCAGGAGGGCGAACCACCCGACGGTGCCGCCCACCACCCCGTGCACCACGCGGCCGATGGCGGTGCCGCGCAGGCCCCACCACTCCACGGCCGCGATCAGCGCGGCGAGCAGCAGCAGGAGCAGGCCGGTGCCGTCACGGCGTTCCTCGCGGTCGATGCGCACGTCCGGGCCGAGCTTGCGGAAGCCGGCACCGACCGGCGTGGCCAGCCCCATCCACAGGGTGTGCAGGGCGCGCAGGGGCGCGGCGGGCCGGTCGGCCTCGGGGACGGTCGCGGTCGACCCCTTCCGTCCGGAGCCTCGGCGTCCGGCGGAGCCGGAGCGGGACGTGGCGGAGGAGGAGGACGAACGCGTGGGGGAAGTACGGGTCGCCATGCCCACCAAACTACCGCGAACCGCGGACACGGCAGGCATGGCGACCCGGAGGGGTCAGGCCTCCAGGACCACCGGGATGATCATCGGGCGGCGGCGCAGCTTGCGGTTGACCCACGTGCCGACGGTCCGGCGGACCACCTGCTGGAGCTGGTGGGCGGTGTGGTCCTTGCTGGACTGCACGGCCTCCTCGAGCGCCCGGACGATCTTCGGCTTGATCTCCTCGAACACCTTCTCGTCCTCGGCGACGCCGCGGGCGTGGACGTCCGGGCCGGACACGATCGCGCCGGTCTGCCGGTTGACCACGGTGATGATCGAGATGAAGCCCTCCTCGCCCAGGACACGGCGATCCTTGAGGTCCGAGTCGGAGATCTCGCCCACGGAGGAGCCGTCCACGTACACGTAGCCGCACTCCACCTCGCCGACGACCTTCACGAGGCCGTCGGTCATGTCCACCACGGTGCCGTTGCCGGCCAGGATGACGTTCTCGGCCGGCACGCCGGTCTTCTCCGCGATCCGGCCGTTGGCGATCAGGTGGCGGGTCTCGCCGTGCACCGGCATCACGAACTCGGGCTCGACGATGTTGTAGCAGTACAGCAGCTCGCCCTCGGAGGCGTGGCCGGAGACGTGCACCTTGGCCATGCCCTTGTGCACCACGGTCGCGCCGAGCTTCATGAGCCCGTTGATCACGCGGAACACGGAGTTCTCGTTGCCCGGGATCAGCGAGGAGGCCAGCACGACGAGGTCGCCCTCCGCCAGCTGCACCTGGTGGTCGCCGTTGGCCATCCGGGACAGGGCCGCCATCGGCTCGCCCTGGGAGCCGGTGACCATGAGCACGATCTCGTCGTCGCGGTACTTGTCCACCTTGCGGATGTCCACGAGGATCCCGTTCGGCACGTTGAGGTAGCCGAGCTTCGCCGCGATGGTCATGTTGCGGATCATGGAGCGCCCGCCGAAGGCCACCTTGCGACCGTGCTTGTGGGCGGCGTCGAGGACCTGCTGCACGCGGTGCACGTGGGAGGAGAACGAGGCCACCACGATGCGGCGCTTCGCCGTGGCGAAGTAGCGCTCGAGGGTGGGGCCGATCTCCGCCTCCGTGGTGGTGAACCCCGGCACCTCGGCGTTCGTGGAGTCGGTCATGAACAGGTCCACGCCCTCCTCGCCGAGACGGGCGAAGGCGCGCAGGTCCGTGATGCGGCCGTCGAGGGGCAGCTGGTCCATCTTGAAGTCGCCGGTGTGCAGGATGGTGCCGGCGTCCGTGTGGATGGCGACGGCGAGCGCGTCCGGGATCGAATGGTTCACGGCCACGAACTCGCACTCGAACGGGCCGAACTCGACGATGTCGTCTTCCTTGACCACGCGGGTGCGCGGCTTGATCCGGTGCTCCTCGAGCTTGGCCTCGATCAGGGCGAGGGTCAGCTTGGAGCCGATCACGGGGATGTCGTCGCGCAGGCGCAGCAGGTACGGCACGGCGCCGATGTGGTCCTCGTGGCCGTGGGTCAGGACGATGCCGACGACGTCGTCCACGCGGTCCCGGATGTAGTCGAAGTCCGGCAGGATCAGGTCGACGCCGGGCTGGTGCTCCTCGGGGAAGAGGACGCCGCAGTCGACGATGAGGATCTTGCCGTCGATCTCGAAGGTGACCATGTTGCGGCCGACCTCCTCGAGGCCGCCCAGCTGGACGATGCGGCAGGTGCCCCGCTTGAGCTTGGGCGGGGTGGACAGGCGGGTGCCTGCGGTCATGGAACGGGTCCCTTCTAGAAGGTGATGCCGGCCTCCGCGAGGTCGGCTCGGATGACGGAGAGCTCGTCCGGCGTGGCCTGGACGAGGGGCAGCCGCACGGCTGCGGACGGGATGACGCCCTGGGCGGCGAGGACGGCCTTCGCGGCCACCGCGCCCTGGACATGGGTCATGATGCCGCGCTGGACGGGGTCCAGCGCGAAGTGGTGATCACGGGCACCGGCCAGGTCGCCGGCGTGGACGGCGTCCACGAGCTGGCGGTACAGCTCGGGGGCCGCGTGCGCGGCCACCGAGACGACCCCCACGGCGCCGAGCGCCATGAGCGGCAGGGTCGCGCCGTCGTCGCCGGAGTAGAGGTCGAGGTCCGTGTGCGCCAGGACGGTGGTGGTGGACTGCAGGTCCCCCTTCGCGTCCTTGAGCGCACGGATGTTGGGATGCTGCGCGAGCGCGATGACCGTCTCGGGCTCGATCGGCATCACGGAGCGGCCCGGGATGTCGTAGAGCATGATCGGCAGGTCCACCCCGTCGGCCACGGTCTCGAAGTGCGCGCGGATGCCGGCCTGGTTGGGCTTGTTGTAGTACGGGGTGACGAGCAGCAGCCCGTCCACGCCCGTCTCGGCCGCGCGGCGCGACAGCTCGAGGGTGTGCGCCGTGTCGTTGGTGCCGGTGCCGGCCACGACCCTGGCGCGGTCCCCCACGGCCTCGACGACGGTACGGAACATCGCCACGTTCTCGTCGTCCGTGAGCGTGGAGGTCTCGCCGGTGGTGCCGGTGACCACGAGGCCGTCGGCCCCGCGGTCCACCAGGTGCTCGGCCAGCGCGGCGGCCGCCTCGAGGTCCACGGCGCCCTCGTCCGTCATGGGGGTGACCATGGCGGGCACGACCGTGCCGAAGAGCAGCTCGGAGGGGATGACGGCGGAACGGACGGCACTCATGGGCCCCACCCTACCTGCGAGACTGGGGGCCCGCGCCGTCCGTGGCCCCTCCGCGACGCGCGGCGACCCGAGAGGA
>NZ_JASDCZ010000026.1:0-23765 GCF_030407635.1 Micrococcus sp. APC 4021 | reverse complement strand
GTCCGAGCGGCCGCTGGGTCGGCCTGCTCGTCGGCCTGACCGTGGTGGCCGCCGCCGTCGGCGTGCTGACCAAGCAGTGGTGCCGCGTGAACGGCTGGGCGGCCCCCGGCGTGCACGCGCACATGTGCTATTCGGACTTCGCCCAGCTGTTCCCCACGCGGGGCCTCTCGGACGGCCACTTCCCCTTCTACACGCCGCTGCCGCCCGAGCAGTGGATGGAGTACCCGGCGTTGCTGGCCGTGGTCGCGGGTGTGACCATGTGGCTCGTGCCCGCCTCCGGCGACCTGCACGAGCGCACCGTGACCTACTTCGACGTGAACGCGATCGGCGTGGTGCTGTGCTGGATCGTGCTGGTCGTCGCGACCGCGTACACCGCGCGCGGTCGCTCCCGGGACGCCCTGCTCGTGGCCCTGGCCCCGGGGATCATCCTGACCTCGATGCTCAACTGGGACCTGTGGGCCGTGATGCTGGCCGCCCTGGCCCTGTGGGCGTGGACGGCGGGCCGTCCGACCCTCGCCGGCCTGCTCATCGGGCTCGGCACCGCCACGAAGCTCTACCCGCTGTTCTTCTTCGGCGCGATCTTCGTGCTGGCGCTGCGCACGGGCCGCTGGGCCGGGTTCGTGAAGGCGGCCCTGGCCGGGGCCGCGGCCTGGCTCGCGGTGAACCTCCCGTTCATGCTGACGGCGTTCGACCAGTGGTCGCGCTTCTACACGTTCTCGGGGGACCGCGCGGTCTCCTTCTCCTCGACCTGGCTGGCGCTGGCCTGGACAGGATGGTCCGGGGAGACGTTCACGACGCTTCAGAACGGCCTGTTCCTGGTGTGCTGCGTGGGGATCGCCTACCTCGCCCTCGCGGCGCGGCACCGTCCGCGCATGGCCCAGCTGTGCTTCCTGATCGTGGCGTCCTTCATCCTGTGGGGGAAGGTGTACTCGCCGCAGTTCGTGATGTGGCTGATCCCGCTCGTGGTCCTCGCGACGCCGCGGTGGCGCGCGTTCTGGATCTGGCAGGCCGTGGAGGTCTACCACTGGGGCGGGGTGTGGATGGAGTCGGCGCGCATCACCTCCGACGGGGCGTTCGCCGGCGGCGCCTGGTGGATCACCGCCTGGTATGCCTCGGGGATCGTGGCGCACATCGTCGCCCTCGTGTGGCTCATGACCACGGTGGTCAAGGACATCCTGGACCCCGTCCGCGACCCGGTGCGCCGCACCGCACTCGACCAGGGGGCCCCCGAGATCGCCCCGGGGGTGGCCGAGGACCCGCACGCCGGCGTCTTCACCGGTGCCCGTGACCGACTGCTCCTGCCCCCGGCCGGACTCGGCCTGCAGCCACTCGGCGAGTCCGCGGGCCGCTGACGGCGGAGCGGGTCCGCCGGCGCCGTGGGGTTCCGCTCAGCGGTGCTCGAGGTACGTCGTGCAGGTGGGCGAGACCGCGCGGTCCGGGTGGTGCAGGACGACGACGTCGCCCGCGGACCAGACCCGCTCGAAGCCGAGCCGCTCGGCGCGGGCCAGCGCCTGCTCCGGGGTGAGGGGGTCCCAGCCGCCGAGCTCGGGCACCGAGGTGTCCACGATCATCCACGTGGCCAGCTCGTCGCCGATGTCCCCGTGCAGCCCGACGTGGGTGCGGGCCGTCAGGTGCGGCACGGCGTTGTCGGCGGCCTCGACGCACACCCCGTCCGGGATCAGCCCGACCGCGTGGTCGAGGTCGCGGGCGTGCTGCGTCATCGTCATGTCGCCGGCGATCGTGCGGTGCAGCGGGTACACCTGCGGGAAGAACGCGGTGCCGATCAGACCGGCGGCCAGTGCCGCGGAGACGAGGACGGCGGGCAGCCGGCGCAGCGTGTCCCGGCGTCCGGCCAGCCGGTGGGCCGCCTCGAGCGCGGCCATGAGCAGCAGCGGGGCGAGGATCGCGTCGTACTGGTACACGGGGGCCCACACGTTGAGGCGGTCGTTGAACAGCCGCGAGAGCAGGATCGGCAGGGCCATCAGCGTGAGCGGGCTCAGGACCGGCAGGAACAGCAGCGGGACGAAGTGCAGGAGCCAGAGGGCCACCTTCAGCGGGTGGTCGAACAGCACCGCGACGGCGTTCCACGGCTGGGTCAGCAGGAACAGGACCGAACTGCGCATGTCCGGGCCCAGGGCGGTGAACTGCCAGTAGCCGAACGCGCCGGTGGGGGAGTAGTGGGGGATCACCACGGACGTGGCGAACCAGTAGCCGAGCACGCCCAGCACGGCGGTGACCGCGGCCTGCGGCCAGAAGCGACGGATCGCCATCACCAGGGCCACGGCCAGCAGGGTCACGCCCATGTCCTCTCGGACCGTGAGCAGCAGCGCCGCCAGGCCGGTGGCGAGCCACGCCCGCTGCCCGTCCAGGGCCCACACGAGCCAGGCGAGGATCGGCACGCCGAGGGTGACCTCGTGGAAGTCCCAGTTCACCATCGCCTGGAAGGGCCAGGAGAGCAGCAGGGCGGCGACGGCGGCCAGGGCCACCCCGTGTCCCGCGCGACGACGGGCGAACAGGTACACCGGCACGGCGGACGCGGCGAGGGCCAGCGCCATGACCACGCCGAGCATGCGGGGGTCCGGCCATACCCAGTAGAAGGGCGCCAGCAGCGCGAGGATCGGGTGGAAGTGGTCGCCGAGGATGTGGAAGTCCACGCCCTTGACGGAGCTGAGGGGGGCGTTGAACAGCGCGTACTGCCGCACCACCTGGTCGAAGATGCCCAGGTCGTAGCCCTTGGCCTCGTAGGTGGCGTACCGGAGGAAGGAGTGCGTCACGTACAGGGCCGCGGCCGCGACGAGCAGGGCGGCCAGCTGGACGCCCTCGCGACGGGTCACACGGACCTCGGGGACGGCGGGTCGCGGGGCGCGGAGCCAGGAGCGCAGACGGTCCAGGACGGTCTCCTTCGGGCGGTCGTCGGGCGTGCTCGGACGGCTCCGCCCCTGGTCTGGGTGCCCCAGGAGGGATTCGAACCCCCGACCGGCGGATTAGAAGGCCGCTGCTCTGTCCAGCTGAGCTACTGGGGCTGGGCCGTGTCAGTCTAACGGCCGCCGGCCGCGGCGCCGTCGGCTCCTGCACAGTCGCCCGGGGACCTCCGCGCGTCCCCAGACCGGCCCCGATCCTGCCGGGGTGCCCCGCGGTGGGGTTGTCTGGCCATGGCGGATCAGCCGATGCGCCGACGACCCGCCCCGGCGCCCACCGGGGCCCAGCCCAGGAGGCACACCATGCAGGACCTCATCACCGTGCGCGGCTTCGTGGCCACGGACCCCGCCACCCGCCACACCGCATCGGGGGCCGCCGTGACCGGCTTCCGCCTGGCCACCACCGAGCGGCGCTTCGACCGCGAGACCGCTGAGTGGGTGGACGCCCACACCAACTGGTACAGCATCTCGGCGTTCGGCCAGCTCGGCTCGAACACCGCCCAGTCCGTGAAGAAGGGCAACCCCGTGATCGTCACCGGTCGACTCCGGGTCCGCGACTGGTCCTCGGGCGAGCGCTCCGGCACGTCCGTGGACGTGGTGGCGGACGCCGTCGGGCTGGACCTGGGCTTCGGCTCGGCGGCGTTCCAGCGCAGCCAGCGCGCGGCCGTGCCGCGCCCCGAGTCGGCCCCGCGCGACGACGACGCGTCGGGCGGGCGGGCCGGCGCGGTCGGCGACGGGTTCAGCGCGGGCCTGCCGGACGGGTTCCAGGGTGGCGACGCCCCGGCCTCGCCCGGCCCGGACGAGTCGGACGCGGGCGCCCCCGGGCGCGAGCCGGCGGCGGCCGGCGTCGCCTGACCACGGGGCGGCACGGAGCACGGAGGGGGAGCGGGCTCGGTGGTCGCGGGATCGGCACGATGAGTGGAATCCCGCGGCCACCGACTAGCCTGGGCCGCATGGCGGAATTCATCTACACGATGGTCAAGGCCCGCAAGAAGGTGGGCGACAAACTGATCCTGGACGACGTCACCATGTCGTTCTACCCCGGGGCGAAGATCGGCATGGTCGGCCCCAACGGCGCCGGCAAGTCGACGATCCTGAAGATCATGGCCGGGCTGGACGAGCCCTCGAACGGCGAGGCGCGGCTCTCTCCCGGCTACTCGGTGGGCATCCTGATGCAGGAGCCCAAGCTGGACGAGTCCAAGACGGTGCTCGAGAACGTCCAGGAGGGCGTCGGCGAGATCTACGGCAAGATCCAGCGCTACAACCAGATCTCCGAGGAGATGGCGAACCCGGACGCGGACTTCGACGCCCTCATGGAGGAGATGGGCGAGCTGCAGTCCGCCATCGACGCCGCGGACGCGTGGGACATCGACTCCCAGCTCGAGCAGGCGATGGACGCCCTGCGCACGCCCCCGGGGGACGAGCCGGTCACGAACCTCTCCGGCGGCGAGAAGCGGCGCGTCGCACTGTGCAAGCTGCTGCTGGAGAAGCCCGACCTGCTCCTGCTCGACGAGCCCACCAACCACCTGGACGCCGAGTCCGTGCTGTGGCTCGAGCAGCACCTGGCCTCCTACCCGGGCGCCGTCATCGCCGTCACCCACGACCGGTACTTCCTCGACCACGTCGCGGAGTGGATCGCGGAGGTCGACCGCGGCCGCCTCTACCCGTACGAGGGCAACTACTCCACCTACCTGGAGACCAAGCGTGCCCGCCTCGAGGTGCAGGGCAAGAAGGACGCCAAGCTCGCCAAGCGCCTGGCCGAGGAGCTCGACTGGGTCCGCTCCAACACGAAGGGCCGTCAGGCGAAGTCCAAGGCCCGCCTGGCCCGCTACGAGGAGATGGCGGCCGAGGCCGAGAAGACCCGCAAGCTGGACTTCGAGGAGATCCAGATCCCGCCGGGCCCGCGGCTGGGCACCGTCGTGATCGAGGCCAAGGACCTGAAGAAGGGCTTCGGGGACCGCGTCCTCATCGACGGCCTGTCCTTCTCCCTGCCCCGCAACGGCATCGTCGGCGTGATCGGCCCGAACGGCGTCGGCAAGACCACCCTGTTCAAGACCATCGTCGGCCTCGAGCCCCTGGACGGCGGTGAGCTGAAGATCGGCGAGACCGTGAAGATCTCGTACGTGGACCAGTCTCGCTCCAACATCGACCCCGAGAAGTCGCTGTGGGAGGTCGTCTCGGACGGCCTGGACTACATCAAGGTCGGCAACGTCGAGATGCCCTCGCGCGCCTACGTGTCCGCGTTCGGCTTCAAGGGCCCGGACCAGCAGAAGAAGGCCGGCGTGCTCTCCGGCGGTGAGCGCAACCGCCTGAACCTGGCCCTGACCCTCAAGGAGGGCGGCAACCTGCTGCTCCTCGACGAGCCCACCAACGACCTCGACGTGGAGACCCTGACCTCCCTCGAGAACGCGCTGCTCGAGTTCCCGGGCTGCGCCGTCGTCGTCTCGCACGACCGCTGGTTCCTGGACCGCGTGGCCACCCACATGCTGGCCTACGAGGGCACCGCGGAGGACCCGGCCAACTGGTACTGGTACGAGGGCAACTTCGAGTCCTACGAGGCCAACAAGGTCGATCGGCTCGGCCCCGAGGCCGCCCGCCCGCACCGGATGACGCACCGCAAGCTCACGCGCGACTGAGCCGACGCGCCCCCGGGCGCCGCGCCGACGACGGCCCGCCGCGATCACGTGATCGCGACGGGCCGTCGTCGTGTCGGGGCGGGGTCCACGTCGACCACGACGAACGGTGCGCGCGGCGCGGACGGCGAGCCGCCTCACCCATGGCAGGGCCCGATCGGCAGTCTCACCCCCTGCGAACCCGCCGGGTCAGCGCCGCCAGCTGCGGCGCAGCACCGTCCGCAGGGCCATGCGCTGGGCCGCGCCCCGGGCCCGTGCCCGCCGGGCGGCGGCCCCCTCGGGCAGGCGGATCATGCCCTCCTGGGCGACCGTGGCCACGAGCGTCCCGTCCTCGGTGAACACGGCGCCCGTGCCGAGGCCGCGCGCGCCCTGGGCGCTGGGGGAGTCCTGGACGTAGAGCAGCCACTGGTCGACGCGGGCGGGCCGGTGGAACCACATCGCGTGGTCGAGGGAGGCCACGGACATGCCGGGCTGGATCCAGGCGACGCCGTGCTGCCGCAGGATCGGCTCGAGGAGCGTGTAGTCCGAGGCGTAGGTGAGCGCCGCCAGGTGCAGCGCGGGGTCGTCCGCCAGGGGCGTGAAGGTCTTCATCCACACCATGTTGCAGTTCTCGGTCTCCGCGGCCGGCTCCACATAGATGGCCGGGGTGACATGGCGGATGTCGAACGGCCGGGACCAGGCCCACTCCTGGGCCACGGGGTGGTTGATGGCGCCCAGCACGTCCGCCGTCGTGGGCAGGTCCTCGGGCCGGGGCACTCCCTCCGGCATGGCCACCTGGTGGTCCAGCGCGCTGCCGGCGGGCTCCTGGAAGGAGCAGGTCAGGGCGAGGATGGCCTTCTCGTTCTGGGAGGCCAGCACCCGGCGGACGGAGAAGGAGCGGCCGTCCCGCAGCGTCTCGACGGTGAACGTGATGGGCTGCAGCGCGTCCCCGGGGCGGATGAAGTAGCCGTGGAGCGAGTGGGCGGAACGGGCGGCCGGCACCGTGCGGGAGGCGGCCGCCAGCGCCTGGGCGAGCACCTGGCCGCCGAACACCCGGCCGTGCGTCTGCCGGGGGGTCGTGCCCGTGAAGCGGACCTGACCCGTCACCGGGTCCGGCGCGGCCGGCGTCAGCTCCAGGATCCCCCGCAGCGTTTCGGTGGGGTCCTTCGGGGCCGAGGCCGGGCGGACCGGTGCGTGACCGGGGCGGGGACGGGGATGGCGCTGCGGCACGAACGGCTCTCCTTCGACATGGATGGACCCGCGACGGCGGGGCGGCCCGGGACGCGACGGACCTGGGACAATGCTTGCATGACCGAGCACCCCGCCGCCGCCCCCGTCCTCCGCTTCGTCGACGACCGCGCTGTGCGGGACCTCGAGCAGCTGGCCAGCCGCGCCCGGCGCGTCGCCGACACGGGCATGCGTTTGCACGTCGTGCCTGAGGCGGGGCGCTCCCGCACCCCGATGCTCGCCCAGTGGGTCTCCGTGCTGCAGCCGGCCGGGCTCGGAGACGGGGTGCCCGTCGTCCTGGGGCTGCGCACCGTGCCCCTGGCGACCGCCCACGGCGTGGCGGACCTGGACGCCGTCGTCGCCCTGGGCTCCGTCACCGAGCGCACCGCGCGGATGCGCGGCCAGGACCCCGTCGACCTGGCATTCGCCGTGCCGCCGGGCCGCGAGCACGTCACCTGGACCGCGCTGACCCCGCCCCGCGGCGGCTGGACGCCCGTGGCCGAGGTCGCCGATGAGGAGCTGGCCGAGGTGGCCACGCGCGGCGCCGACGCCGTGCGGGACGCCCTGCCCGAGAACCCGGGGGAGGCGCTGGTCCGCAGGGTCCGGGCGCAGATGTGGGGACCCCTGCTCGGGGGCGAGGCGCTGCAGTTCCCGGCCGGCATGGCCTTCGGCGCGCACGCGCTGGGCTTCCTGCGGCCCGGCGGCCGCGCCCGGCTCAGCACGGCGGGGCCGTGGACGCGCCTGGACACCCCCGGCGGCTTCGTGCTGGGCCGCCCCGCCATGGCGGTGTGAGCCCGCGCCCGGCGCGTCGAAATCGCAGCCGGGCGGCCGGTCAGGCCGAGTTCTGCAGGGAGTGGGCGGCCCGCTCCAGATAGTCCCAGAGTTCGGCCTCGTGCAGCGGGGACAGGCCCAGCGTGTCGACGGCGGCGCGCATGTGCCGCAGCCATGCGTCGCGCGCGGCCGGGTCGATCCGGTACGGGGCGTGGCGCATGCGCAGGCGGGGGTGGCCGCGCTCCTCGGAGTACGTCCGCGGTCCGCCCCAGTACTGCTCCAGGAACATGAGCAGCCGACGCTGGGCGCCCTCGAAGTCGTCCTGCGGATACATCGGGGCGAGGATCTCGTCCTCACGCACGCGGGCGTAGAACTCGGCGGTCAACCGGTCGAACGTCGGGCGGCCGCCGACGGCGTCGTAGAAGCTGGTGGCCTGACCGGGCGCGGCCGGGGCTGCCGGGGTCGCGCCGGCGGGGCCCGCCGTGGCGTCGCGGGCGCGCACCTGGTCCACCGGGGCGGGGGTGCCCTCGTGCATCACCGGCTCGACCTCGGTGGGCCGCTCCGCCAGGCCCGTCACACGGGACGGGCCCTTGGCGACGCGCGGCCGCAGCACCGCCAGGGGGGCGCCCAGGCGCGCGGAGTGGTCCGGCAGCGTCGGCGTGCCGGTGGGCGGGGCCTCGGGGCGGGCCGGCTCGACGGCGACCGGGGCCGAGAGCGAGTTCGCGATGAAGCACAGCCGGTGCGCCTCGGCGTGGAGGGCCTCGGCCCGCTCCCGGTCGGCCTCGTCCTGCAGCGTGACCTCGGGCCGCAGCGTGATCGCGGTGAACCGACCGGCGCCGTCGCCGTCCACCTCGAGCTCGCCCTCGACCCCGCACGTCATCCCCGTGACCACGACCCCGGAGGTCGCCGCGACATGGAGGTACGAGAGCACGTGGCACTCGGCGAGCGCGCCGAGCAGGAGGGTCTCCGGGTTCCACTTCGAGTCGTCGCCGCGGAAGGGGCGGGCGGCCGAGGCCTGGATCTCGCCGACGGCGGCGTCCTGGATCACCACGGAGCGGTCGTAGTCGCGGACGCCGGAGGTGCCCGAGCCGCGGTCGCCCGTCCACTCGGTGCGCAGGGAGAAGGTGTGCTTCATGGGTTCCAGCCTAGCCAGCCCGCGCCTCGACGGCGGCGGGGGCGGTGCTGGAGGGCATCTTCCGTGGAATGCCCACCAGCCCCCGCCCGGTTCAGGCCCCGGCGTGGACCTGATGCACGTGCGCCGTCGCGTGCTCGCGCGCGGCCAGGGCGCGGATCGTCTCGTCCCGGCCCTCGGCGAGGACGCGGGACAGCCCCGCGCGGGTGTCGGCCAGCCGCTCGGACAGGGCGGTGGCGCGGTCGGCGATCTCCGGGGTGACCTGGGCGGTCGGGTAGCCCAGCGTCGCGGCGGTCTCGGCCATCTCGTGAGAACGGGAGTCCCACATCGCCTCGACGCCTTCGAAATAGGAGTCCGCGAAGGGCGCGATCAGCGCGGCGTCGTGGACCCGCGCGAACCCGATCAGGGCCTGGCGCTGCTCCGTGTTGGACGGCTCGCCGGCCATCACTCGGTCCCAGGCCGCGCGCTTGGCCTCGGCCGTCGGCACGGCGGCCCGGGCCTGGATCGCGGCGAGCGCGCCCGTGGCGGTCGCGTCGGCGCGCTCGGCCTCGGCGATCTCGGCCTCCCCGGCACGGCCGGCCGCCACCAGCGCAGTGAGCAGCTCCCAGCGCAGGTCCGTGGTGAGGTCCAGCCCGGGCACGGTGCGGGTGCCGTCCACGAGGGCCGCCAGGCGGTCCAGCTGCGCCGTGGTGCGCGCGTGCAGGGCGAACGCCTTGACGAACTGCAGCTGGTTGTCCGAGCCGTCCTCGGCCTCCGCGACGAGGCCCCACAGACGGTCGGCCGCCGCGACCCGCACGGCCTCGGCCTGGTCCTCGGGCAGGTACAGGCCGATCGCCGTCGCGAGCTGGCGCAGCAGCGTCTGCACCACGGACGAGTCCCGCTCGTGGCCGACGTTGGCCAGGACGAGGTCGACGAACCAGGCGGCGGAGGCCTCGCCGTCGCGCACGGTGTCCCAGGCCGCCCCCCACAGCAGCGTGCGCGCCAGCGAGCCGTCCACGTCCTTCAGGCGGGTGGACGCGGCCTCCCACGAGGCGTCGTCGAGGCGCAGCTTGGCGTAGGCCAGGTCGTCGTCGTTGGGCAGGATCACGGCGGGACGACGGCGGCCGACGGCCTCGGCGACCTCGGTCACCTCACCGGCCACGTCGAGTTCGAAGCGCTCGGTGCGGGTCAGGCGGCCGGTGGCCTCGTCCACGTCGTAGAAGCCCACAGCCAGGCGGTGGGGGCGGAGCACGTCGTCGCCAGGCGCCGACGGCGAGCCGTCCGGGGCGCTCTGGCGCAGGCGCAGCGCGGTGATGGTGCCGGCCTCATCCGTCTCCACCTCCGTGCGCAGCGTGTTCACGCCCGAGGTCTCGAGCCACACGCGGGTCCACTCGGACAGATCGCGGCCGGAAGCCGCCTCGAGCTCGGACATGAGGTCCGGCAGCTCGGTGTTGCCCCACGCGTGCTGGGCGATGTACGCGCGGACGCCGGCCATGAAGTTCTCCTGGCCCACCCAGGCCACGAGCTGGCGCAGCACGGAGGCGCCCTTGGCGTAGGTGATGCCGTCGAAGTTGACGAGCACATCGTCGAGGTCGCGGATCCGGGCCTTGATGGGGTGCGTGGACGAGAGCTGATCCTGGCGGTAGGCCCAGTTCTTCTCCATGGAGGAGAAGGTGGTCCAGGCGCTGGTGTACTGCGTGTTCTCGGCGGCGGCGAGCGTGGACATGAACTCGGCGAAGGACTCGTTGAGCCACAGGTCGTTCCACCAGCGCATGGTCACGAGGTCGCCGAACCACATGTGGGCCAGCTCGTGGAGGATGGTGATGGCGCGGCGCTCGATCAGCGCCTCCGGCACGGTCCCGCGGAAGACGTACGACTCGAGGAAGGTCACACAGCCGGCGTTCTCCATCGCGCCGGCGTTGAACTCGGGCACGAACAGCTGGTCGTACTTCTCGAACGGGTAGGCGTGGCCGTACTGGGCCTCGAAGAACTCGAAGCCCTGGCGGGTGAGCTCGAAGACGTTCTCCGCGTCCAGGTGCTCCACCAGTGACGCGCGGCAGTAGACGCCGAGGGGGATCGTGCGGCCGTCCGCGCTGGTCAGCTCCGAATGCACGGAGGCGTACGGGCCGGCGACGAGCGCGGTGATGTAGGAGGAGATGCGCGGGGTGGGGGTGAACTCCCAGACCGCGGCGTCCACGCCCTGCAGGTTCTCCTCGTTCGCCACGACGCCGAGGGTGCGGCGGGAGTCCTCCGGCTGGTTGGACACCACAGCCCAGTGTGCCGGCGCGGTCACGGTGAAGCGGAACGCGGCCTTGAGGTCGGGCTGCTCGAACACCGCGAACATGCGGCGGGAATCGGGCACCTCGAACTGGGTGTAGAGATAGACCTCCTGGTCCACGGGGTCCACGAACCGGTGCAGGCCCTCGCCGGTGTTGCTGTAGTCCCCGAGCCCGTCGACCACGAGGGTGTTCTGCGCCGCCAGCGGGCCGATCCGCAGTCGGGCGCCGTCGAAGTCCGCCACGTCCAGCGCCTCGCCGTTGAGGGTCACCGTGGGAGCCTGCCCGGCCACGAAGTCGATCCACGTGTGGGTGCCCACCGCGTCCTGCGTGGCCGCGAACGTCACGGTGGTGGCCGTGTGGAAGTGCTCTGCGCCGCGGGTGAGGTCCAGGCTCACCTCGTACGCGTCCACGGTGAGGGCGGCCGCGCGCGCGGCGGCCTCTTCGCGGGTGATGTTCATGGCGGCGGCGGTGGTCACGGTCGGACTCCTCCTGGGGTCGGGCGGATGCGGCACGGCCGGGCGCCTGTGATGGGGGCCATGGCACGGTGCTCCCCAGTGTGCCACCTGGCCCGAGCGTCGTGAGCGGCGCGTCTCGGGGCGGGCCGGTCGACCTGCTCAGCCCCCGATCTCGGCCAGTCGGGTCGCCGCCGCACGCAGCACCTCAGCCACCTCGGGCACGCGTCCGGGTGGCATCCGCTGCTCGGCCGCCGAGGCCGTGAGGGACACCTGGGGGATGCCTCCCGTCCGCGCCGGAACGCCACAGGCGACTCCGGCCACCCCGGGCACGACCGGCACACCGCCGCACCACCCCTGCTCGTCCATCTGACGCAGCAGGGTGTCCAGCAGGTCGTGCAGGGCCCCGTCATCCGTCAGGTTCCAGCGGCGGGGAGGCCGGGCGACGACCGCGTCCACTTCCGCTCGCCGGCGCTCGGGCGGCAGGGAGGCCAGGAGCGCGATGCCGGCGTACCCGGCGGCAAGCCGTTTGACCTCGCCGACCTCCACGGTGAAGACGCGCACAGGGGAGTCGCCGTCGCATCGCAGGAGGTAGGCCACTCCGCCCGCAACCCGTGCCGCCAGGTAGACCGTGTCCCCCAGCTCGTCCGCGGCGGCCTGGACCACGGCCCGGCTGCCCTCGCGTTCGATCAGGCACCGCGGCGTCACCGGTTCGAATCCGACCGGGCCCCACCGATCACCGAGTGCATAGGCGGCTCCGCGCCGGGTCACGGCACCCTCCTCCGCCAGGTCGGCCAGCAGTCGATGGGCGGTGGGCTGGGGCAGGCCCGTCCGCTGGACGAGCTGGCTCAGCCGCAGGCCGGCGGGTCCGGCCTCGTGCAGCAGGCGCATCACGAGGGCGGCGCGGGGCAGGACGCCGGTGGGTGGGGTCAGAGGGGTCACCGGTCCATCGTGCCGCAGCTCCGGCGTCGGAGCCAGTTCCATCTGATGGACTCAATGATTGCCGCCCCTGCTTGCATTATGAGAAATGAACACGCCATGCTGGGACATGTAGGGTGCGTCGCATCGCGGGTGTCGGGTCCAATAGTCCACATATTGGTTTCCAGGAGGAGCCCCATGCCACTGACCGCATCGACCGTCACGCGCACCGTCAGCGTGGACGGTGCTTCCGTCACCTGCCACGACTCGGTGACGCCCGGGGAGCTCGACCGGCCTCTCGTGCTGGTCCACGGCACGGGCGGGACGACCGCCTCGCACTTCGGCCACCTGTTCCCGATGATGGCCACGCGGACGCGCGTCATCGCCGTCGACTGGGCGCCGACGGCCGACCCCGCCGCAGACCTGACCGTCGACCTGCTGGTCGGCCAGGTGCGGGCCGCCGTCGACGAGCTCCTCGGCTCCGACGCCGCCTTCGACCTGCTGGGCTACTCGCTCGGCGCCGTCGTCGCCGGGCAGCTGGCCGCCGATCTCGGTCGCCGCGTGGAGAACCTCGTGCTCGTGGCCGGCTGGGCGACGACGGATGTCCACCAGCGCCTGCGCAACGAGGTCTGGCGGCACCTGTATGACACGAGCCCTGATGCCCTGGCGCGTTACACGGCCTTCTGCGGCCTGTCCCCGCTGGCCCTGCGCTCCCTGACCCCGGCCATGCTCGACGGAGCACTCGCCTCCCTGACCGCGGACGAGTTCACCGCTCGGCAGATGGACCTGAATGCCCGCGTGGACGTCGCCGACCGTCTCTCCGCCGTCACCGCGCGGACACTGATCGTCTCCTGTGCCGAGGACGTCATGGTCCCGCCCCATCACCAGTACGAGCTGCTCGGCATCATCGACGACGCGCGGCTGACGACCATGACGAGCGGCCACGCCTTCTTCCTCGAGCGCCCGGCCGAACTCATGCAGATCGTCGACCTGCACCTGCGCGAGCCCGACCGCCACCCGGCCGGCGCGATCATCCCCGAGACCCACGCCTGAGAGAGGGGCCAGCCATGACCACCACCACGACCACCACCACCGACGTGCGCCCCGCACCGCGCGACGAGTCCGCCGAGATCCTCATCATCGGCTCCGGATTCGCCGGCCTCGGCATGGGCGCCCAGCTACGGCGTCGCGGCCGCGAGGACTTCCTCATCCTGGACCGCGCCCAGCAGGTCGGCGGGACCTGGAGGGACAACACCTACCCGGGCGCCGCATGCGATGTCCCGAGCCACCTCTACAGCTTCTCCTTCGCCCCGAACCCGCAGTGGTCGGGCTTCTACACGCCGGGCCCGGAGATCCAGGACTACCTCGTGCGCTTCTCCGAGGACGAGGGCCTCACCCCGCACCTGCGTCTCGGGGCGGACATGCTCGAAGCGCACTGGGACCCCGAGACGGAGCGGTGGACGGTGCGGACCCCGCGCGGGACCTACACGGCACGCTGGCTCATCATGGGCACCGGGCACCTCGCCGACCCCCGCCTGCCGGACGTCCCGGGTCTCGACGCCTTCGAGGGCGAGGTCATCCATTCCGCCCGCTGGGACCACACGGTGGACCTGAAGGGCAAGCGTGTCGCCGTCGTCGGCACCGGCGCCTCCGCGATCCAAATCATCCCCGAGCTGGCGGCGACGGCGGCCGAGCTCGTCGTCTTCCAGCGCACCCCCGCGTGGGTCACCCCGCGCGTGGTCAAGCCGTATTCCGCGGCCGTGCGGCGCATGTTCGAGCGCGCCCCGCACACCATGCAGCGCGAGCGCGACGACATCTTCTGGTTCGCCGAGTCGAGCTATGCCCAGCGCCGCGGTGTGCCGGCCGCACTGGACCAGGTCCGGGCCCAGGCCCTCGGGCACCTGGCCGCCGCGGTCTCCGACCCCGAGCTCCGCGAGCGCCTCACGCCGCGGTACCTGCCGGGCTGCAAGCGGGTGCTCGTCTCCAACGACTACTACCCGGCCATGGCCCGGGACAACGTCACCCTGGAGGACAGCGCGCTGGACCGCGTCGAGGGGAGCCGGCTGTTCGGCGTGAGCGGTCACGGGTACGAGGTCGACGTCGTCGTCCTCTGCACCGGCTTCGAGGCGGCCCAGCCGCCGTTCGCCGAGCGCGTCCACGACGGTGAGGGCCGTTCCCTGGCCGATCACTGGAGCAGCGGCATGGCGGCGTTCGACTCCACGGCCGTGGCGGGATTCCCGAATCTGTTCGCCATCAACGGGCCGAACACCTCGCTGGGGCACAACTCGATCGTCTACATCATCGAGTCGCAGATCGCGTACATCTCGGAGGCCCTGGACCGGGTGGAGCACGAGGGAATCAGGACGATGGTCCCCGAGACACTCGCCCAGGAGGAGTACGTGGACCGTCTCCAGGAGCGGGCCGCCACCTCGGTGTGGCTCGTGGACGGCGGCTGCCACTCCTGGTACGTCGACCCCCGTTCGGGCAAGTTGACGCTGATCTGGCCCGACTACGCCTACGACTTCCGCGCCCGCAACGGCCACTTCACCGGGGAGGGCTTCCTCTCCTCGGCGAGCGGGGAGCCCGAGCCCATGCCGGTGCGCGAGCCCGAGCGATCGGTCGCGCTGATCTGAGCCGGCCCGCCCCGGGGCAGGGGGTCGGGTGGGGCCGTCAGTAGACTGACCCCACCCGACCGTCGTCCTTCTGGAGGAGTCTGCGCATGCGCGTCCACATCGCCACCGACCACGCCGGCATGGAGCTGTCCGCCCACCTGGTGGAGCACCTCACCGCCGCCGGCTACGAGATGGTGGACCACGGACCCACCGAGTACGACGCGCAGGACGACTACCCGGGCTTCTGCATCAACGCCGCCCGCGCCGTCGTCGCCGACCGCGAGCAGGGACTGGACTCGCTCGGCATCGTGCTGGGCGGCTCCGGCAACGGCGAGCAGATCGCCGCCAACAAGGTGGTCGGCGTCCGCGCCGCCCTGGCCTGGAACCTGGACACGGCGCGGCTGGCTCGCCAGCACAACGACGCGAACGTCGTGGCCGTCGGCGGTCGGCAGCACTCGCTCGAGGAGGCCACCGAGCTCATCGAGGCCTTCCTGACCGAACCGTTCTCCCAGGACGAGCGCCACGTGCGCCGCATCGCGAAGATCGCGCACTACGAGACCACCGGAGAGGTGCTGATGTGAGTGCCTGAGGGCCACTCCGTCCACCGTCTCGCGCGCCAGTTCACCGACGTCTTCGGCGGACGCCGGATCCGCGCCACGAGTCCGCAGGGCCGCTTCGCCGAGGGGGCCGCCCTGCTCGACGGCCAGGTCCTGAAGCGCGCCCGGGCCCACGGCAAGCACTTCTTCGCCGATGTCTCCGGCGGCCACGTGCTGCACGTCCACCTGGGCATGTACGGGGCGTGGACCTTCGGCGGGGATCAGGACTTCGCGGCCGCGTCCTCGATCGGCGCACCCCGCCGGATCGGCGAGCGGGAGGTCCACGACGACGGCGCCCCGGCCGCCGAGCCCGCTCGCGACCCCGACGGCTGGGTCCAGCCCCCGCCGCCGGCCTCCACGGTCCGGCTGCGACTGCGCGCCGAGCACGGCTGGGCCGACCTGATCGGCGCGAGCCGTTGCCGTGCGCTCACTCCGGCCGAGGCTGCCGACGTCGTCGCCGGTCTCGGCCCGGATCCGCTCAACGACGACGATCCCGCGCCGTTCTACGACCTCGCCCGGCGGACACGGCGGCCGATCGGCGTCGTGCTGATGGACCAGGCGGCCGTCAGCGGGATCGGCAACATCTTCCGGGCCGAGGCCCTGTTCCGCGCCGGCATCGACCCGTGGCGGCCGGCCCGGGAGGTCTCTGCACCGGACCTGGCATTCCTCTGGGCGGACAACGCCGCGCTCATGCGGGAGGGCGTGCGGCTCGGGCGGATCGTCACCACGCGGCCGGAGCACCGGCCGGGGATCCCCGCCGAAGCGGCCTGGCCCGAGCACGCGAACTACGTGTACCAGCGGCAGGGCCTGGCCTGCCTCGTGTGCGGGCGCGAGACGATCGTGGTGGAGGAGATGGCGGCCCGGAAGCTCTACCGCTGCCTCACCTGTCAGAGCTGAGAGGCCTGTGGCAGGCCCCGATCAGGCGACGGTGAGCAGCAGCGAGGCCAGGGCTGCGATGATCATCGAGTTGAACAGGAATCCGACCAGCGCGTGCTCACGGACCGCCGTGCGGGCGGCGCGGCCGGAGAACACGACGTCCTGGGCGCCCATCATGGTGGACAGCGTCAGGGACAGCGCCACGTAGTCCGAGAAGACCGGAGCGTCGGAGCCTCGGAAGAGGATCGGGGGAGCGGGGGACTCGCCCTCCGGCCGAGACCTCTTCGGATCGTGCTGTGCCGCCAGCCGGGCGTAGCGCAACGCCTGGGCCAGGACGATGCTCGCCCAGGACGCGAGGACCGTGGCCACGGCCAGCAAGCGCATGGTGGGCACGGACCGGGCCTCGGGCATCCACATCGAGATGACCACCACGAGCATCGCCATCACCGAGAAGGTGACGGTGTTGCCCAGCGTGCTCGACGCGCCCAGCGTCAGGGCCCTCCAGCCGACCGGATGGACGGACTCCTTCGGGCCGCGGGAGCGCGTGCGCAGCAGCGCGTGCAGGTCTGTTGAGTCGCGGCGGCCGAGCCACCGGTACAGCACCACCGTGTCCAGGGCGGAGTAGATCGACCACATCAGGCACAGCGTCATCAGTCCGGTCATCCAGGAGGCGCGCCGGGCCGCGCCGACGCCCAGCGCGTCGCCGAGGGGAGTGGCGATCAACAGGGTGCTCAAACCGATCGCGACGGCGGCTGCCAGCATGGACAGGACGGTCATGCGCAGTGTGTCGTTCTCGACGATGCGGTGCCGCCAGGGCCTCCCACCGGCCTCGGTGGACGCGTCCCGAGGCGTCTGCTCGGTGTTCTGCATGGGTCCATCCTGCAGAGGGCCGGCACAGCGGTAAAGGAACCGGCGCGGACGACGACCCACCCGAAAAAGTCATGAGCCGGGCCATCGTGTGCACACGATGACCCGGCTCATCAGGTCCGGAGGGGATGACGGGAATCGAACCCGCGTAGCCAGTTTGGAAGACTGGGGCTCTACCATTGAGCTACATCCCCGCGGGGCCGCGCTCGGCGCGGACCAGCGGCTGACACCGTATCACGGCGGGCCCGCGTCGGCCGTGGGGGAAGAGGCACGATGCACGGCTCCCGTCCCGCCCTCCGCAGGGCCGCGTCCGCCCTCGCCGGCCGTCATCCCCTGTCTCTGCGCGGCGCGACCGTCCTCGTGACGGGCGGCGCGTCCGGCATCGGCCGACTGATCGCCCTGGGGGCAGCCCACCGCGGCGCGGGCCGCGTGGTCGTCTGGGACCTCGACCTGCAGGGGGTTGAGGCCGTCGCCGCCGAGATCCGGTCTCAGGGCGCGGACGCCCGGGCCGAGCGCGTGGACGTGACGGATGCGGCCACCGTCGAGGCCGCCGCCGCCGGCGCCGGAGAGGTGGACGTCGCCGTGAACAACGCGGGCGTCGTGACAGGCGCGCCCCTCGAGGACGCCACGGAGGAGGGCATCCGCCGCACCTTCGAGGTGAACGCACTCGCGCCGTACTGGCTGACCCGGGCGGTCCTGCCCGGAATGCGGGCCCGGGACCGCGGGGCCGTGGTCACGGTGGCCTCGGCCGCGGGGTTGGTCGGCGTCGCACGTCAGACGGACTATTCCGCCACCAAGCACGCCGCGGTCGGCTTCGCCGAGTCCCTCGCCGCGGAGCTGCGCAAGGACGGCAGCCGCGTCACCTCCCTGGCCGTCTGCCCCTTCTACGTCGACACGGGGATGTTCGCGGGCGTGCGCAGCCGGGTGCCCTGGCTGCTGCCCGTGTTGGATCCGCACCACGTGGCGCAGGAGGTGCTGGAAGCCGTCGAGGCCGGCCGCACCCGTCTGCTGCTGCCCCGCGCCGTCGGCCTGATCGCCCCCCTGCGCGCCCTGCCGGCGCCCGTCTTCGACCGCGCGATGGACGTCCTCGGGGTCAACGCCACGATGGACGGCTTCACGGGCCGGCGGTCGCGGCTTTTCGCGGGGCGCGAGACGGCGCGCTAGGATTCCACAGTCTGCCCTCGGGCAGTCCCTCGGGTGTCCGGCGAGCCTCCACCGCGTGAGCCCGCCGGCGTCGGGGACGACGGCGGGGTGTAGCTCAGCTTGGTAGAGCGCGCGCTTTGGGAGCGTGAGGCCGCAGGTTCAAATCCTGTCACCCCGACTCGACGTCAAGACCATCCACCACCACCAACAGGAGTCATCCGTGGTCAAGTCCACCGCAGAGAACCTCAGCCCGACCCGCGTCAAGCTGACCGTCGAGGTGCCGTTCGAGGAGGTGAAGCCCGCCCTGGACAAGGCGTTCAAGGACATCGCCAACCAGGTGCAGATCCCGGGCTTCCGCCAGGGCAAGATCCCGGCGCGTCTGATCGAGCAGCGCTTCGGCCGCGAGGTCGTCGTGGACCAGGCCGTCAACGAGGGTCTGAACACCTGGTTCTCCGCCGCCATCGCCGAGGCTGAGCTCACCCCGATCTCCCGCCCCGAGGTCGACGTGACCGCCACCCCGGACGCGGAGAACGCCGAGGGCCCGGTGGTCTTCACCGCCGAGTTCGACGTGCGCCCGACCATCGAGCTGCCCGACTACAAGGGCCTCAAGGTGACGGTGGAGCCCGCCCAGGCCACCGAGGAGGACGAGCAGAAGGCCCTCGACGCCCTGCGCTCGCGCTTCGGCTCCCTCAAGGACGTGGACCGCCCGGCCGCCCAGGACGACTTCGTCACGATGAACCTGACCGCCACGGTCGACGGCGAGCAGGTCGACCAGGCCGAGGGCCTGTCCTACCAGGTGGGCGCCGGCACCATGCTCGAGGGCATCGACGAGGCCCTCGACGGCCTGTCCGCCGGCGAGGACGCCACCTTCGAGACCACGCTCAACGGCGGCGAGCATGACGGCGAGACCGCCGTGGTCAAGCTGGAGCTGACGGCCGTCAAGGAGCGCGAGCTGCCCGAGGCCGACGACGAGTTCGCTCAGCTGGCCTCCGAGTTCGACACCATCGCCGAGCTCAAGGAGGACCTGAAGAAGCAGGCCGCCGAGGAGGCCGTGAGCCGCCAGGGCGTCGAGGCCCGCGACAAGGTCCTCGAGGAGCTGGCCAAGCTCGTCGAGGTCCCGGTGCCGGACGGCGTCATCGCCGAGCAGGTCGAGCAGCACTTCTCCGCCGGCGGCCACACCGCGGGCGACGACCACGACACCGCCGAGCACCGTGCCGAGCTCGAGCAGAACACCCGCGAGGCGTTCGCCAACGAGATCATCCTGGACGAGGTCGCCGAGGCCGAGGAGGTCACGGTCGACCAGGGTGAGCTGATCGAGTACATCATCGCCACCTCCTCCGAGTACGGCATGGACCCGAACCAGTTCGCCATGATGCTCGACCAGGGCGGGCAGATCCCGATGATCATGGGCGAGGTCCGCCGCCGCAAGGCCCTGGCCAAGGTCCTCGAGTACGCCGAGGTCACCGACACCGACGGCAAGGCCGTGGACCTCACGGCGTTCGTGACCCCGGGCGGCCAGGAGGCCCTCGACGCTGAGGCCGAGGCGACCGAGGCAGAGGGCGCCGAGGCGGCCGAGCAGGCCTGATCCCGGCCGGTGGGGGCGCACCCCCGCCGAGCCACGACGACGGCGCCCCCGCCCACGCCGGCGGGGGCGCCGTCGTCGTCCCGAGGTCACGGTGGGCGGCCCCGGGCAGGGCCCGCGACAACCTGCGCCAACAGCGAAACGCCGACGGCGTCCCGCGCGCTGGCCCGGACGCCCGGCTAGTGTCGGACTCGATCAGGGACCCGTCCGTCCGCGCGAGCGGCCGCCGTTCGGGGGGCCCGTGGACATCTCGACAGGAAGGCGGAAGTGATGACCGACATCACCCCCAGCATGCGTTCGGTGGACCCGGCGCAGCGCGAGGATTTCCTCTACACCCAGCTGCTGAAGTCGCGCATCGTCTGGCTGGGCGAGGACGTCCGTGACGACAACGCCAACGCGATCTGCTCCCAGCTGCTCCTGCTCTCGGCCGAGGACACGGAGAAGGACATCTACCTGTACATCAACTCCCCGGGCGGCTCCGTCACCGCGGGCATGGCGATCTACGACACGATGCAGTACATCCCCAACGACGTCGTGACGGTGGCCACCGGCCTCGCCGCGTCCATGGGCCAGTTCCTGCTCGCCTCGGGCACCAAGGGCAAGCGCTACGCCACCCCCCACGCCCGCGTGCTGATGCACCAGCCCTCCGGCGGCATCGGCGGCACCGAGTCGGACATCCGCATCCAGGCCCAGCTGATCCTGCACATGAAGCAGGTGATGGCGGAGCTGACCGCCGAGCAGACCGGCCAGTCCGTGGAGACCATCCTCGAGGACAACGCGCGTGACAAGTGGTTCACCGCGCAGGAGGCCCTCAAGTACGGCTTCATCGACCACATCGCCGACCGTGCCGCGTCCGTGACCGGCGGCGGCGGCGTCCGGGGCTGAGCCCGGCCCGGACCGTCCCGACCCTCTCCAGGAGACCAAGAATGACCCAGTTCCCCGCCGGGCTCCCCACCGGGATGCCCTCCCTGCCCACGCCGGACGCGCGCTACATCCTCCCGCAGTTCGAGGAGCGCACCCCCTACGGTTTCAAGCGTCAGGACCCCTACGCCAAGCTCTTCGAGGACCGCATCGTCTTCCTCGGCGCGCAGGTGGACGACGCGTCGGCCGACGACGTGATGGCCCAGCTGCTCGTGCTCGAGGCGATGGACTCCGAGCGTGACATCACCCTGTACATCAACTCGCCGGGCGGCTCGTTCACGGCCATGACGGCGATCTACGACACCATGCAGTTCATCCGGCCCGAGGTGCAGACCGTGTGCCTGGGCCAGGCCGCCTCCGCCGCGGCCGTGCTGCTGGCCGCGGGCGCCCCCGGCAAGCGTCTGGCGCTGCCCAACGCGCGCGTGCTGATCCACCAGCCGGCGATGCAGGGCGACCGCGGCACCGCCACGGACCTGGAGATCCACGCCCAGGAGATCAACCGGATGCGCGTGTGGATGGAGGAGACGCTGGCCTCCCTCACCAACCGCACGCCCGAGGAGGTCTCGCAGGACATCGACCGGGACAAGTTCCTCTCGGCCGAGCAGGCCCTCGAGTACGGCCTTGTGGACGAGGTCCTCGCCTCCCGCAAGATCACCCGCCCGTCCGCCTGACCGACGACGCCCGCCGAGGGGTCCGGCCGCGCGGTCGGACCCCTCGACGCCGACCGGGGACCCGGTCCCTTAACGTGTCCGTCCACGGCCGTATGCTGGACGGAATCTGACAGCGACGCCGCCCGCGCGGGGCGGACGTCTCCGCCCGGCCCCCGAGGAGTACCACCATGGCGCGTATCGGAGAGAGCGCTGACCTGCTGAAATGCTCGTTCTGCGGGAAGAGCCAGAAGCAGGTGCGCAAGCTCATCGCCGGCCCGGGTGTCTACATCTGCGACGAGTGCATCGAGCTGTGCAACGAGATCATCGAGGAGGAGCTCGGCGAGGCGGCGGAGGCGGACGAGACCGTCCTGCCCACCCCGCAGGAGATCTTCGACCACCTCGAGAGCTTCGTGATCGGCCAGGAGGCGGCCAAGCGTTCCCTCGCCGTCGCCGTGTACAACCACTACAAGCGCGTGCGTGGGCCGCAGGCGCGGAGCGGTGACCTGGCCGACCGCCTCACCGAGCGGGACGACCTGGCGGACGTCGAGGTCGGCAAGTCGAACATCCTCATGGTCGGCCCCACCGGCTCCGGCAAGACGTATCTCGCGCAGACCCTCGCCCGGCGGCTCAACGTCCCGTTCGCGGTCGCGGACGCCACCAGCCTCACCGAGGCCGGCTATGTGGGCGAGGACGTGGAGAACATCCTCCTCAAGCTCATCCAGGCCGCGGACTACGACGTGAAGAAGGCCGAGCAGGGCATCATCTACATCGACGAGATCGACAAGATCTCGCGGAAGTCCGAGAACCCCTCCATCACCCGGGACGTCTCCGGCGAGGGCGTGCAGCAGGCCCTGCTGAAGATCCTCGAGGGAACGGTGGCGTCGGTGCCGCCGCAGGGCGGACGCAAGCACCCCCACCAGGAGTTCCTGCAGATCGACACGTCCAACGTGCTGTTCATCGTGGCGGGCGCGTTCGCGGGCCTGGACGAGATCATCGGTTCCCGCGCCGGCCGCAAGGGCATCGGGTTCGGCGCGCCCCTGAACCACCTGGGCGCGGGGGACGTCACCTACGCGGACGTGCGGCCGGAGGACCTGCTGAAGTTCGGCCTCATCCCCGAGTTCATCGGCCGCCTGCCCGTGATCACCACCGTCGAGGACCTCACGCACGAACAGCTCGTGCGGGTGCTGACCGAACCGAAGAACGCCCTGCTCAAGCAGTACCAGAAGATGTTCCTCATGGACGGCGTGGAGCTCGAGTTCGAGCAGGACGCCCTGGACGCCGTCGTCGCCCAGGCCGAGGCCCGCGGCACCGGCGCCCGCGGCCTGCGTTCCATCATGGAGAACGTCCTCAAGCCCGTGATGTTCGAGCTGCCCTCCCGCTCGGACGTGGGCACGGTCGTCATCTCCGGGGACGTGGTGCGCGGCGAGGCCGAGCCCACGCTCATCCCGGCCGAGGTGGAACGACGTCGACGCGGCCGGAGCGCCTGACCGCCGTCGCCCAGCAGGACCGACCGGAGCCGAGACGGCTCCCTGATCGCAAGGAGCACAGCATGACCGACACCACGCAGCAGCCCACCGTCGACTTCTACTTCGACGCCACGTGCCCGTTCGCCTGGATCACCTCTCGGTGGATCCTGGAGGTCCAGAAGGTGCGCGACGTGCGGGTGGTCTTCAAGATCATGTCGCTCGCGATCCTGAACGAGGGCCGCGACCTGGACCCCGAGTACCTGGCCCGCCTCGAGAAGGCCTGGCTGCCGGCCCGCGCCGCCGTGCAGGTGCGCGAGCGGTACGGTGCCGAGGCGCTCGGCCCGTGGTACACCGCGGTCGGCACCCGCATCCACGAGCAGGGCCGCACGGACTTCGAGGCCGTGGTGGCCGAGGCCCTCGAGGAGCTCGGCCACGACGCGGACATCCTGGACGCCGCCCGCACCGACGTGGCCGACGAGCAGCTGCGCGCCAGCCAGAAGGAGGCCGAGGACCTCGTGGGCAACGACGTCGGCACGCCCGTCGTGGCGTTCAACGGCACGGCCTTCTTCGGTCCCGTGATGACCCGCATCCCGCGCGGCGAGGAGGCGGGCCGCATCTTCGACGGCGCCGTCGCCCTGGCCGACTTCCCGTACTTCTACGAGATCAAGCGGGCCCGCACCACGGATCCGCAGTTCGACTGAGCCCTCCCGGCTCGCACGAGACCGGCCCCACACCTTCAGCGCGAAGGTGTGGGGACGGCGTCG
>NZ_JASDCZ010000025.1:0-25175 GCF_030407635.1 Micrococcus sp. APC 4021 | reverse complement strand
TCCCACGGTGACCGCGTCCGTGAAGGGGACGGTGTTGGCGACCGGGGAGGGTTACACCACTATCAGGGACTCAACTCGAGGTAACGATTGATGTCGTCGGCACGATAGACCTTCACGACCGAGGCCAGCCGGCGGATGAACTGGTCCAGCGCCTCGTCCACGTTGCCCTTCTGGCGGGCGTAGTAGAAGAACTCGACGGGCTCGATCGTCGCCGTGATGACGATGAGGCGCGGGGCGACCTCGCCCTTGTTCTTGTAGCGGGCCTTCGCAGGCGAGGCGTTGTACGGATCGAGCAGCAGCAGCCAGTCGTTCGCATCCATCGCCGAGGCCCGCAGATCGTCCAGCAGCAGCACTTCCTCGCCCCGCCAGTCATCAAGCGGGTTCCCCGTCGCGGCCCGGTAGACCTGCCACCGCTCGCCGTGCGCGTTCGCCGCGTTGATCGCCTCGGTAATGAAGTCCGTGGCGAACCGGGTCTTGCCGATCCCGGCATCCCCATGGACGAACACCACGTGCGTCGAGAACTCACCGGCGCGCAGCTTCGCCGCCGCCCGGTATGCGCGACGCTGGCCGTAGGCCGACAGCGCGTCGTCGATCTCCCGCTGATGCCGCGAGTAGATATCGAACAGCTCGTCCGTGAGCATGATCTGATCCCGCGTGATCTCACCTTGGAGAACGCGCTCCCGCATGTCCTCGAAGTTCTCGGCGACGATCTTCTTCTTCACGTGGGCGCGGCCCTTCAGCCACGTCTCCCGGCGCTGGGCGTCGATCCCGAGGTAGTCAGGCCCACGCACCGTGGCGACCTCCGAAGGCGCGTACTGGTGCTTGTCCGCGTACTTCACGTGCGTCAGATACGACAGCATGTTGTCGAAGGCGTACCGCCCGCGGCCAGGCTTCTCGACGTACTGGGGCTCGACGCCGATGCCGAACGCGAGCCGATCCAGCGGCGCACTCTTCGCACGGCTGGCGAACTTGATCACGGCGTGCAGGTGCTCGGGCTTCGGTTCGACCACCAGGGCCTTCTCCGTGTCACTCCAGACCTCGCGCTCGTCCTTGTCGTGCACGATGCCGTAGGCCTCGACGACCTGGCAGCCGGTGGCCTCGAGCCGCTGCACCACGTAGGCGAGGATCGCCTCGGCACCCTGCTGGAGCAGCGCGGCCCCGTTCGGGTCCTCGGCAGCCCAGGCCCAGTACGACGGATCGAGGTACTGCGTGAGCCCGATGCTCGTCGGGTTGTTCTCCTGCTTAGCCACGGCGACCACCCCCGCCGCGGGCGGCGCGGAGGGCCTCAGAGGGAGTGCGGCGCCTAAATGACCCCCTATTGACCCCCAAATGAGACCCCATATGATCCCGCGGGACCACGCGACGGAGCGAGGGCGGAACAGGCCGCTGACCAGGCATGTTGTTGCAAGGCGCGGCAATCGACAAGCCCTTGCCGCGCCCGTAGGAACGAATGGGGGTCTCGTAACTCTTGGAGTGCGAAGCACGGCTACGGGCAGCCATCACGACGACGGGCAGCCCGCCTTCGGCGGGTGCCAGGCCAGGCCCTCCGGGCGGGGTCAGGTTGGTGGGAGCGGTGCTGAGGTTGCGTGCGTCGGCGTACATCAGCGACCACCGCCCCGGCCGTAGCGCTTGATGACAGCCTGATGCGTGACGCCGAGGGCGTCGCCGATCCTGGCCCAGGTCACCCCATCGGCTCGGGCGTCGGCGACGGCGATCTCGACGGCCTTTCCAGCACAGAGCGGAGCACGCCGAGGTCGTAGAGCTGGGCCTCGGCGTCGGCGAGGGACGGGTCGCCCTGACGCCAGCGGAAGCCGGTCAAGTGATCGAAGGCGGCGGAGTTCGCGCTCATCAGCGACCACCGCCCATCACAGAGGCAACGGCGGCGCGCTGGCGCGGGGTCAGCGGAGTGAGTGCCAGGCGCTCACCGGCTCGGCGGCCAGCGGCGCGGGCGGCGGCGATGACGGGATCGTGGCCGTCTGCCTGCGGAGAAGGAGCGGAGCCCTGATCGAGGCCAGGGCGGACGAGCGCGGATGCGCGGGGAACGTCGATAACGACAGACATCGGAAGTCCTCAGACATGAGTATCTTCCGGTTCCCCGCCACGGTAATTGGGCTGTTTGACCGGCTACTCATCCGGGAGCAGAACCCCGCGCTTCTAAGTCGCGGCCCCGGTGGGATCTTCTTGTCTGCAACCATTCTTCCATGACTCGACTCACCAGTGCAATGACGAGTCGAGTCATGAGTCAGTCGCGTCTCGGCTCGATCCGCACGAGATCGGGGTCGAACTTCACGTGACCCGGCATGATGGGCTCGATGGTCACCGTCACCAGCTCGTCCACGAGCATCCGGCGACGGTCCATGTCCAACGCCTTCCACTTCGACTCGACAACCTCGCGGCGCTCCGCGGTGCCGACCGGCTCATCGACCTCCGCCAGCAGCTTCGCCGCCACCGACACCGAGCGGTCGAGCAGCTCCGCGTCGATCTCGTCGATGCGAGCCTTCACGTCGTTGATCGCCGCCGTGATCTCCAGGACCGGCTGATGGATGTCGCGCAGCAGCGGGCTCAGCTCCTTCACCCGCTCGACCAGGGCGTTCCGTTCGGTCAGCAGTTCCTCGCGATCCGGCCCGGCGGCTTCCTGCGGCATCACGAGGTCGTGCACGTCCACGGACGACAGGCGCGTGAGCACCGCCTCGGTGACCATCGCATCGACGGGCTCGCGCTGGCGGGTGAGATGGAACTGCTCGCCACAACGGTACGTCGGCTGCTTGCGGCTGTTCGTCCCCGAGACGAGCGTCGCGCCGCACTTCCCACAGAGGCCGATCGTGGACAGGAGGTACTTCGGCTGATTGCCCTGCCTCGCCGACCTCCGCACGTTGTCCTCCAGCTTCGCCACCGCGGCCCGCCACGTCTGCTCGCCGACGATGGGCGGGAACGCCTCGCCCTGCACCGGGTACAGCTCGCCGGTCTTGTAGTGGCGGATGAAGCCAGCGTAGAGCGAGTTCGCCAGCAGATACCGCACAGCATCGACGGAGAACTCCGACCCGCGGGCGGTGAGGTGGCCAGCGCTGTTCAAGTCCTCCCGGATGCGACGGATCGACAGCGACGGCTCACCGAGGAACGCATCGAAGGCCCGCCGAACTGCGGCGGCCTCCTCCTCGATCAGCTCGCCCTCCCTCGTCCAACCGAACGCCTTCCAGGTGGACGCCGGGATGCCTTCGGCGCGGCGGCGCTCGTTCGACCTGATCTGCCGCTCCGCCTTGCGTCGAGCCTCGAACCGGGCGAGAGCGGCGAGCATCGTCGCTCGGAACTCTCCGTCGGCCGTCGAGAGGTCGATCTCGCCGTCCACTGTGACGACGCGCAGGCCGAGGTCGATCAGCGTGTTGAGGTCCTTCGTGCTCCGCAGCAGTCGGTCCATGTCCACGGCGACGACCATCGAGAATCGACCTGCTCGGGCGTCGTCCAACATCTCGGCCCAGCGGGTGCCAGCTCGACGCTTCTTCGTCGCCGACACCGCGTTGTCCTCGTAGACCTCGACCACGTTCCAGTCCTTGGCCTCGGCCAATGCCCTGATCTTCCTCAGTTGTGTATCGACCGTCCAGCGGTCGCCTTTGCGGTCCATGGAGGCGCGGACGTAGGCCGCCACCTCGTTCGTCTTCCTCAGCGCTACCAGTTCGACCATGCAACCAAGCTTACGTGGACGAGTGTTGCAACCCCGACATGCGCTACCGCAGGTCGATCACGCCGGTGCCGAGGCTGATCCGCTCGGTGCGGGCGGCCATCGCGGCGAGGATCGGGAACGGCGAGGAGAACATCCGCTGGAAGTGGTGGACGCGCAGCCAGGCGCCGTCGAGCCCGGCGTCCTCGGCGGCCACGGCCATGGCGACGACGTCGTCGAGGGCCTGCCGCGCGTCCGGTTCGGCGCCGGGCCGGTGGATCCAGTGGCCGAAGTTGAGGAAGCCGAGGTGCTTGCGGGTCATGCCGGGTGCAACCGCGGGGCGGGCGGGGCTGTTCACGGTGCTCGTCTGACCGCCGGCCGGCGACATCACCTGCGGGCAGACCCGCGGAGATGTCGCTGCGGAGCGGTCGATCGCCGCGGCGTCCGCCATACTGGCGGGCATGAGCGAGCAGTGGAGCGAGAAGGACATCGAGCTGGCGAACCGGCTCTTCGACATGGCGCGGGACGGGGACACGGCCCAGCTGAAGGCATACCTGGACGCCGGGGTGAGCACGCGCCTGCGCAACCACACGGGCGACTCGTTCCTCACCCTCGCCGCCTACCACGAGCACCCGGACACCGTGGCGATGCTCATCGAGGCCGGCGCCGAGATCGAGCACGCCAACGATCGCGGCCAGCGCGCCCTGACCTGCGCCACGTTCAAACGGGATGTCGCCTCGATGCGGCATCTGCTCGCGGCCGGGGCGGACCCGGACGCGGGCACCCCCTCGGCGCGTCAGACCGCTCAGATGTTCGCCGGTGCTGACCTGCTGGCGGTGCTCGACGGCGGGGACGCGGCGCCGGCGTCGGAGGCCTGACCCGCCGGGAGGATGGTCTGCCCGTCCCGGCGGGGTGCCTCGGTGATCGCCTCCCAGCGGGCCTCGTCGTGGGGCACGGTGACGCGGGTGCCGGGCGGAATGGAAGAATGGGATCCGACATGACTTCTTCCCACACCCTCCCCGCCGCGGCGATGACCGACGCCGACGACGTTGCCGACCCTCACGCCGCGCACTACGCCAAGTCCGCCGGCGCGGGTCGACGCATCACCGACGACGACCAGCTCCACGAGGGCCGCCACCCCGCCCCGACGACGGACCGCCTGACCCTGCCCCCGCTGCGGCTGGGACCGCTGACCATCGACGTCCCCGTGGTGCTCGCCCCGATGGCCGGCATCACGAACACCGCGTTCCGGCGCCTGTGCCGGGAGTACGGCGGCGGCCTCTACGTGAACGAAATGGTCACCGCCCGGGCTCTCGTGGAGCGCAAGCCCGAGTCGATGCGGATCATCCAGCACGACCCGGACGAGGTGCCCCGCTCCGTCCAGCTCTACTCGGTGGATCCGGTCACCACCGGCGCCGCGGTGCGGATGCTGGTCGAGGAGGACCGCTGCGACCACATCGACATGAACTTCGGCTGCCCCGTGCCCAAGGTGACCCGCCGCGGCGGCGGCTCCGCCCTGCCGTGGAAGTCGGAGCTGTTCGCCTCGATCGTCAAGGCGGCCGTGACCGAGGCGGCCAAGAAGGACATCCCGGTGACCGTGAAGATGCGCCGCGGCATCGACGAGGACCACCTGACCTTCCTCGACGCCGGCCGCACGGCCCGCGACCTCGGCGTCGCCGCCGTCGCCCTCCACGGCCGCACCACCCGCCAGTTCTACTCGGGCACCGCCGTGTGGGACGACATCGCCCGGCTGCGCGAGGCCCTGCCGGACATCCCCGTGCTCGGCAACGGCGACATCTGGTCCGCGGAGGACGCCATCGCGATGGTCGAGCAGACCGGCGTGGACGGTGTCGTGATCGGCCGCGGCTGCCAGGGAAGGCCCTGGCTGTTCGGGGACCTGCAGGCCGCCTTCGAGGGCCGCCAGGACCGGTTCCAGCCGACCCTGGGCATGGTCGCGGACACGCTGTACCGCCACGCCGAGCTGCTCGTGGACACCTTCGGCGGCGACGAGACGAAGGCGCTGCGGGACATCCGCAAGCACGTGGCCTGGTACTTCAAGGGCTACCCCGTGGGCTCGGAGATCCGCACCGCGCTGTCCACCGTCCCGGACCTGGCCACGATGCGCGAGATCCTCACCCGCGTGGACCGCGACCAGCCCTACCCGGGCGAGGCCGCCGAGGGCCCCCGCGGCCGGGCCGGCGCCCCCAAGCGCCCGCACCTGCCGGACGGCTGGCTGGACTCCCGCGAGCTCAACGCCGAGCAGCAGGCCATGATCCAGGCCGCCGAGCTGGACGTCTCCGGTGGCTGAGCCCACGACGCCGGTGCCCGCCGCCGGAACGCCCGCCGCGCCGTCGTCGCACTGGACCGGCGCCGCCCACCAGCCGGTGCTGTTCGGCCCGGAAGGCCGGCCCCCGTATGCCGGCCGCGCCGTGCAGACCCCCGGCTACACGCCGTGGGACCGGGAGCGGTGGCTGCCCGAGCCGCCCAAGTCCTCCTACCGTTCGGACTTCGAGCGGGACCGTGCCCGCGTGCTGCACTCCGCGGGCCTGCGCCGGCTGGGGGCCAAGACCCAGGTGGTCGCCCCGGACGCGGACGACTTCGCCCGCACCCGCCTGACCCACTCGCTCGAGGTGGCGCAGGTGGGGCGTGAGCTCGGCCGGTCGCTGGGCTGCGACCCCGACCTCGTGGACACCGCCTGCCTGTCCCACGACCTCGGCCACCCGCCCTTCGGGCACAACGGGGAGAAGGCGCTCGACGCGCTCAGCGAGGACGTCGGCGGCTTCGAGGGCAACGCCCAGACCCTGCGCTTGCTGGCCCGCCTCGAGCAGAAGAAGCTCTTCGCGGACGGCTCCTCCGCGGGCCTGAACCTCACGCGGGCCGCCCTCGACGCCGCATGCAAGTACCCATGGACCCGTGAGGACGCCCCGCTGCGCCCGGACGGCACGCGGTCGCGCAAGTTCGGCGTCTACGAGGACGACCTGCCCGTGTTCCGCTGGTTCCGCGCCGGGGTGCCCGGCACGCGCACGTCCATGGAGGCCCAGGTCATGGACCTCGCGGACGACATCTCCTACTCCGTGCACGACGTCGAGGACGGCGTGGTCAACGCCGTGTTCCAGCTCAAGTGGCTGGCCATCCCGGAGCACCGGGAGCGCGTCGTGGAGACCACCCGCCAGTGGTACCTGCCGCACACGGACCCGGCCGAGGTCGACGCGGCCCTGGCCCGCCTCGAGGCCACCGACGTGTGGGTCTCCGAGATGGACGGCTCCCGGCGGGCGCTCGCGGCGATGAAGGACATGACGAGCCAGCTGATCGGCCGGTTCTGCAGCGCCGCCTTCGACGCCACGCGCCAGGTGTTCGGCAACGAGCCGCTGACCCGCCACGGGGCCGACGTCGTGGTGCCCGAGGAGACGGAGACCGAGATCGCCGTGATGAAGGGCATCGCGGCGGCCTACGTGATGACCGCGGAGCAGCGCCAGCCGCTCTACGCGCGGCAGCGCGAGGTGCTCGCGGAGCTCGTGGCGCTGCTGGAGGCCACGGGGGACCGGTACCTCGAGCCGATGTTCACGTTCGACTGGGCGCAGGCCCCCGACGACGCCGCCCGGCGGCGCGTGGTGATCGACCAGATCGCCTCGCTCACCGATTCGACCGCCGTCGAGTGGCATCACACCCTGGTGCAGGGCGCGGAGTTCCGGCGCGTCTGGATCTGAGGGGCCGCCCCGGGCCGGTCACTCGCCCGGGGCGACGACGGCGCACGGGCCCGCGAGCCGGACCCCGCAGGCGGCGTCGAGCGGGGGCAGCGCCCCCTCCACGCGGGCCTGGGCCCGGGTGCCGTCGGCCAGCTGGACCGTGGCCACCGAGTCGTGGCCGCGGTAGTCCACGTCCACCACGGTGGCGGGCGTCCAGACGCGCGCGGCCTCGACCCCGTCCACGTCAACGGTCGGGTCGAGGGTGCCGCGCACGTGCTCGGGGCGGACCACCACGAGGTCCCCGGGCACAGCCGTGGCCGCACGCGCCCCGTGCAGGGGCACCGGGCCGAGGGCGGTGCGCCCGATCCGCCGGCCGCCGTCGCGCTCCGGCCCGGTCACGTCCAGCAGCGGCAGCAGGGAGGCCTCCCCGACGAACGCGGCGACCCAGGCGTCGGCCGGGTGCGCGTACACCTCGTCCGGCGTGCCCAGCTGGCGCAGGCGCCCGGCCCGCATCACGGCCGCGCGGTCGGCCATGGACAGGGCCTCGGACTGGTCGTGGGTGACGAGCACGGCCGTGGCGCCGTCCTCCTTCAGCGCCTGGCGCACGTCCCGGCGCAGGCCGCTGCGCAGGGAGGCGTCGAGGGCGCCGAAGGGCTCGTCCAGCAGGATCAGCGGCGGGCGCGGGGCCATCGCCCGGGCCAGGGCCACGCGCTGCTGCTGGCCGCCGGAGAGCTCGTGCGGCATGCGCTCGCCGTGGCCGGCGAGGTCCACGAGCTCGAGGCACTCCTGGATGCGGGCCATCCGCCCGGGCCGGCGGCGGCGCAGCCCGAAGCCCACGTTCTCCGCCACGCTCAGGTGCGGGAACAGGGCGCCGTCCTGGGGCACCACGGCCACGTGCCGGCGGTGGGCGGGCACGTGCACGCGGGGCAGGGCCACCACGGAGCCGGCAAGGCTGATGCGGCCGGACTCGATGCGCTCGAAGCCGGCCAGGCAGCGCAGCAGCGTGGTCTTCCCGCAGCCGGAGGGGCCGAGCACGGCGAGCAGCTCGCCCGGCTCCAGGTCGAACTGCACGCCCTCCAGGACGGGCCCCTCCCCGTAGGAGGCGCCGAGGTCGGCCACGGACACGGCGTGGCCGACGCCGGGCCGGGGACCGGCCGGGCGGGACGCGCGGGTCGAGGCGGCGGGGGAGGGCATGGCGGTCATTCTGACACCTCGTTCGGGGTCGACGGGGCGCTCGAGCGGCCGCGCACGGCCGCGACGATCCCCGTGCGGTGGACCACCACCCACGTGGGCACCGCGGCGAGCAGCACGAGGGTGAGCGCGTAGGGGGCGGCCTCGGCGTACCGGCCCACGCTGGTGGCGTTCCACAGGCGGGTGGCGAGCGTGTCCATGCCGGTGGGCCGCAGCAGCAGCGTGGCGGGCAGCTCCTTCATGGCGGTGAGGGCCACCAGCGCGACGCCGGCGCCCACCCCCGGCAGCGCCAGCGGCAGGGTCACGCGGCGCAGCACCTCGGCGCCCGAGGAGCCCAGGGACCGGGCCGCCTCCTCGAGGGCAGGGGAGGACTGGGCGACGGCCCCGGCCACCGACGTGACCGCCAGCGGCAGGAACAGGGTGGCGTAGGCGAAGGCCACCATCCACGTGGTCTGGTAGAGCGCCGGGACCAGGGAGACCCCGAGGAACACGAGGGAGAGCCCCACGACGACGCCGGGCAGCCCGTGCGCGAGGAACGCGGCGCGCTCGGCGATCCGGGAGACGCGCCCCGGGTGGCGGGCGGCGAGGATGCCGATCGGCAGGGCGAGGGCGAGGGTGAGCGCCGCGCCCGCGCCCGCCAGGACCACGGAGCCGGAGACGGCGTCGAGCCAGCGGTCCCGGACGGCGGACAGGGACGTGCCCTCGCCCATCCAGCGGACCAGGCTCACCGCGGGCACGCCCAGCGCGGCGCCCGTGACCACGGCGAGGAGCCCGGTGCCGACCCAGCGGGACCGGCCCAGCCGGTGCACGCTGACCCGGCGGACCGTGCGACCGGAGCGGACGCCGTCGTCGGCCCGGCGGGTGCGGGACTCGCCCCAGAGCACCAGCACCGTCAGCAGCACGAGCACGGTGGCCAGGGTGAGGGCGAGCTGCCGGTTGAAGCCCACCTCGAGCGCCGTGAAGATCGCCCGGGTGAAGGTGTCCAAGCGCAGGATGGCCACGGCGCCGAAGTCGGAGAGCACGTAGAGGGCCACCAGCAGGGCGCCGCCGGCGATCGCCGGGCGCACTTGGGCGAGCGTGACGGTGAACAGCGTGGCGGCGGGGCCGCGGCCGAGCGAGCGGGCCACGTCCTCCTGGCCGGGGTCGATGCGGGAGAGCGCGGCCGCCACCGGCAGGTATACGTACGGGTACGTGTAGAGGGTCATCACCGTCACCGCGGCCCAGAACCCCTCGAAGCGCCCCGCCTCCACGCCGGGCAGCAGGTCCGAGACGGACACCCACGTGAACGCCGCCACGTAGGAGGGCACGGCCAGCGGCAGCGCCAGCAGGACGGCCAGCAGGCCGCGGCCGGGCGTGTCGGTGCGGGTGACGAGCCAGGCGGCGCCCACGCCGATCACCAGGCACAGCGCGGTCACCACGGCGGTGAGCGCGAGCGAGGTGGCGGCCAGGGCGCCCACGCGCGGGCTCACGACGGCGTCCAGCCAGGGGCCGAACCCGCCCTGGGCGGTGCGCAGGAACAGGTAGCCGATGGGGACGAGCGCGACCGCCGCGGCCACGAGGGCCGCGGCGGTCAGCGCCGCGGGAGCGCGCCGTCCGCGCGTGCGGCGGACGGCCGGCTCCGGTGCTCGGGGGGTCAGAGCAGGCCCGCCTCCTGGATCATCTGGATGGTGGTCTGGAGGTCGTCCAGGTCGTTGAGGTCCACGTCGGGGGCCTTGACCTCGGAGAGCTCCGGGAAGCCGGCCGGCTGCTCCACGCCCTCCACGAGCGGGTACTCGCCGGTCTCCTCGGCGAAGTACGACTGACCGTCCTCGGAGAGAAGGTACTCCACGAGGGCGGCGGCGTCGCCGTCCTCCTGCTCGCCCACCAGGCCCATGCCGGACACGTTCACCAGCGAGCCGAGGTCGCCGTCGGGGAAGAAGTGCAGGGACGCGCCCAGCTCCTCCGGGGCGACGCCCTTCTCCCGGGCCAGCTCGAACAGGTAGTAGTGGTTGACCAGGCCGGTGTCCAGGGTGCCGGCGTCCACGTCGGCGAGGATCTCGCCGTTCTTCTCGCGGCGCTGCGGGTCGTTGGCGGCGAAGTCCTCGAGCCAGGTCCGGGCCTCGTCCTCGCCCTTCTGCAGGCGAAGGGCGGTGACGAACGTCTGGAAGGACGCGTTGGTGGGGGCGACGCCGACGCGGCCCTTCCACTTCGGATCGGTCAGCTCGTCGACCGACGTCGGGAGGTCGGCCTCGGGGACCTTCTCCTCGTTGTAGGCCAGCACGCGGACGCGGCCGGTCAGGCCGACCCAGTCGCCCTCGTCGTCCCGGTAGGTCTCGGGCACGCGGTCCAGGGTCTCCTGGGCGAGGGGCGTGAACAGGCCCTCCTTGGCGACGGCGCCGAGCGCGCCCGCATCCTGGGAGAGGAACACGTCGGCGGGGGAGCCCTCGCCCTCCTCGATCAGCTGCGCGGCCATGGCGGGGGTCTTGTCGTAGCGGACCTCCACCTCGATGCCGGTCTCGTCGGTGAACTCGTCCAGGATCGGCTGGACGAGGTCCTCGCTGCGGCCCGAGTACAGGGTGACCTTCTTGTCCGACTCGGCGGCGGAGGCGGAGCCGGACGCCGCGCCGGACGCGGAGTCCGAGCCGGAGCCGCCGGTGCCGCCGGCGCAGGCGGTCAGGGCGAGCAGCAGCGTGGCGGACACGGCCGAGAGGCGGACACCACGCGAGAGGGCGCGGGACTGGGGCATGGCAATCTCGATTCGGGAGGAGTGGCGGGGGCGGCGCCGCGGGCCAGGGGTTCCTGGCGGGCCGGCAAGGGGAGCCTATTAAGTCATGCGTGTGTTGTCTATTGCGTCACCATGTGACGTGCCTCGCAGTCGACAAGGCCCCCGACGGCCCGGGCCAGACGCCGGCGACGAGCGCGGGCAGCACCGCCCCGGCCGAGCCGCGCAGCGCGTGCGTCACCGCGCCGCTCAGCTCGGTCTTCACGGGGTTCACCTCGACGACGGCGACCCCGGCTCCCAGCGCCACGAACGGCAGGGACGCGGCCGGCTGGATCAGGCCCGAGGTGCCGACGACGAGGGCCAGGTCGCAGCGCTCCAGCGCCTCGTAGGCGCGCTCCCACGGCTCCTGCGGCAGCATCTCGCCGAACCACACCACGCCCGGCCGGATCCGTCCCGTCCCGCACGCCGGGCACGCCGGCGGCGCCTCACGCAGCATCGCCTCCAGGTCCGCCTCCGAGCCGGCCGCGTCCACGTCCGAGGGCGCGCCCGGGTCCACGTCCGCCGGGGCCCCGCACTCGGCGCAGCGGTGTTCGAACAGCGAGCCGTGCAGGTGCGCGAGCACGCGGGCGCCGGCCCGCTCGTGCAGGTCGTCCACGTTCTGGGTGACCACCTCCAGGTCGGGTGTGCGGCGCTGCCAGGCGGCGACGGCGTCGTGCCCCGGATTCGGTCGGCGGGCCCGCACCATCCGGGCACGCCACCGGTACCAGGACCACACGAGCGCGGGATCGGCGAGGAACGCCTCCTCCGTGGCGAGCTGTTCCGCGGAGAAGCGCTCCCACAGGCCGGTCTGGGCGTCACGGAACGTGGGGATGCCGGACTCGGCGCTCATCCCCGCCCCGGAGAGCACCACGGGACGCTCGGCGGCGGCCACGAGCGCGCGGACGGCGTCCAGCGCGCCAGGGTCGAGGTCGGGAGCGGAGGCGGCGAGGACGGGAGCGGAGGCGGCGAGGACGGGGGCGGAGGCGGCGAGGACGGGGTGCGGATCGGCCATGTCCCCAGCCTAGGTGTAGGAGGGCATGACGTTGTTGACTCGGGTCGGTGCCAGTGAGGCCGGAGGAGCGTCTCCGCAGGAGGTATGAGGCCGATGGTAGTTGTAGTGGTTCACCCACACCTGCAGGGCCTCACGCCGAGCTTGCTCTGAGGAGTACGGGCGGGCGTAGAGGACCTCGTCCACCATCAGCCGGTTGTACCGCTCGACCTTCCCGTTATGGCGCGGGGTGTAGGGTCGGATCCGGTGATGCCGGCCCCCGAGCGAGACCACCTTCGCGGTGAAGTCCACGGCCCGGTAGTTGTTCCCGTTGTCCGTGATCACCCGGTCCACGGTGATGCCGTGGGCGGCGAAGAACGCCCTCGCCCGGCAGAAGAACCCGATCGTGGTCACCGTCCGCTCGTCCTCCAACGCCTCGGTGTAGGCCAGGCGGGTGAACCCGTCGATCGCCGAGTGCAGGTAGGTGTAGCCGACCCGCCGGCCAGGCCCGCGCTTGGAAGCACGGCCTGCTTCACTGTCACGTCCGTGGGTGCGCCAACCGCCCCCGTCTGGGATCTTCCCGATCTTCTTCACATCCAGGTGCACCATGTGCCCCGGCCCTCTCGCGGTGATCTTCTGGGGTCGTTGGCGCAGGTCTTCTCCGGCCGGGGTCAGGTCCCGTAGGCGGGAGATCCCGAGTCGGTGCAGCCACCGTCCCACGGTACGAAGACACACCCGGTGGCCCTCGGAGACGAGGTGGTGATGGATGCGCCGTGCGGACCACTTGCGCTCCCGCCGCAGGGCGTGGATCTGGGCCACCAGGACCGGATCGAGCTGGGCAGGTGAACGGTGCGGCCGGCTGGGCAGGTCCTGAAGGCCGGCTTCTCCCTGGGCGCGGTAGCGGGCCACCCAGGTGGCCACCGTGGGCCGGCTCACCCGGAACTCGGCGGCCACGTGTGCCTGCGGGATCCCGTCGTGCAGGTGGCGGTGGACCATCCTGAGTCGGCCGGTGGGGGTCAGGGGTGCGTTAGCGTGAGTCATGAGTGGGTCTTTTCGGGCAGGTGGGTGGTGTAGGAACTTCCATCCTGCGGGAGAGGCCCACTCGTCTCATCTCAGCCGGCGCCTCGTGGCAAGAACCTCATGACCCACAACACCTAGGCAGGCGGCACGGGTGGGCGCCCCCCTCGTCCGGGGGCGGTTTGCGGCGTTATTCCGTCGGAATACCGCCGAATATCGCCCCCGGACCACGGTGTGGGGTCAGGCGACGTCGGGCGCCGTCGTCGGCACGCCCGTTCCGGCGGCGCGGGCGAGGGCCCGGCGCAGGCCGCGGGCCTTGAGGAGGACCTCGTCGTGCTCGGCGGCCGGGTCCGAGTCCGCGACGATCGCCCCGCCGGCCCCCACGGACCAGCGGCCCCCGGCAAGCACGGCCGTGCGGATCACGACGGACAACGACGTCGTCCCGTCCGCGCTCAACATCCCCAGCGCCCCGGAGTAGACCCCGCGCGGGGAGGCCTCCCACGCGGCCAGCAGCTCGACGCTGCGTCGCTTCGGCGCGCCCGTCATCGACCCGCCCGGGAACAGCGACCGCACCACATCCACGGGTTCGACGCCGGCCCGTGCCGTGCCCGTGACCGTGGAGACGAGCTGGTGGACGCTCGCGTAGCTCTCCACCGCCATGAGGGAGGGGACTTCGACAGAGCCGGGCTCGCACACCCGCGAGAGGTCGTTGCGCAGCAGGTCCACGATCATGAGGTTCTCGGCGCGCGTCTTGGGGTCGGCGGCGAGCGCGCGGGCGGCCTCGGCGTCCGCGACCGGGTCGGCCAGGCGGGCGGCGGTGCCCTTGATCGGCTTGGTGCTGTACCGGCCCGCGCGCCCGGCGAGGAACCGCTCCGGTGAGGCCGAGACCACGGCCCACCGGCGGGCGCCCGTGCCGTGCTCCAGCAGCGCCGCATACGGGGCCGGCTGGTGCGCGGCGAGCTCGTGAAAGAGGACCAGCGGGTCCACGCGCAGCCCGGGATCGGCGTCGAAGCGGGTGGTCAGGCACAGCTCGTAGGAGTCGCCGGCGTGCAGCGCGGCGCGGCAGCGGGCGATCTGTTCGGCGTACGCCGCCCGGTCCTCGCGCCACGTGCCCGGCGCCTCCTCGTCGGCCTGTGGTCCCGGGCCGGCGTCCCGCGGCGGGGGCACGACGACGTCGCCCGACGCCGTCTCGAGAGCGCGGCGGGCCGCGGCGAGGGCGCGGCGCACGTCCGCCGCCCAGCGGTCGGCCCCGGTCTCCGCGGCGGTCGGAGCGAGGGAGACGACGCAGCAGTGCAGCACCCCGGCCGCGTGGTCCGCCACCACGTAGCGGGACGGGCGCACCCAGAACTGCGCGGGCAGGGATGCGGGGTCCCCGGGTCGGGGTGAGGGCGGTGTCACCCCCAGATCCGCCAGGCCGAGCTCGTAGCCGAGCCAGCCGACCAGGCCGCCGCGCAGCGGCAGCCCCTCGCCGCCGACCACCGGCCGGGGCGCGGCCGCGGCCGCGAGGTCGGCCCACGCGCGGTCCGGATCGGCAGGGTCGTCGTGCCGGACCAGCCGCGGGCCGGGGGAGGGCGTGCGGCCCTGCTCCTCGCCGAGCACGTCCAGGCCGTCTCCGGCCACGGACCAGCGGGCCTCGGCCGGGTCCGGCAGGGCCGAGTCCAGCCAGAACGACGCCGCCCCGCGCACGACGGCGTGCGCGTAGACCGCCGCCACGGCGGTCGCCGCCGTGTGTCCGGCCGCCGCGAGCGCCGCGGCGTCGAGCGTGCGCACGGCCACGTGCAACGGGGTGGCAGCGGCCACGGACGGTGCGGGGGCGGTGGGCATGGCCCCCAGCGTAGGGGTCAGCCCCCGCCCGGATCGCTCCGTACGCTGGCGGCATGCCGTCCTCCCCGCCCCGCCGCGCCCTGGTCGCCGCGCTGCTCGTGGGCGTGCTCCTCGTGCTGCTGGCCCCGTGCGTGGACTACGTCATCGCGTTCACCGCGCTCGCGGGCGGGGCGGCCGAGCGGCTGCTGGCGGCGGCTCCGCTGCTCATGCTCGTCCAGCTGGTCGTGCTGCCCGTGCTGCTGCGCGTCGTCGCCGGCGAGGCTGCCGTGGCCGCGGTCGACGTCGGGCCCTTCGTCCGTGCGCTGGTCCTGCTGATCCTGGCGCCGCTCGCGCTCGCGGCGCTGCTCCAGTGGGGCACGGCGCGCGGCCGCGGCGGGGTGCGCCGCACGGCAGCCGGGGTGGTGCGCGGGTGCACGGCGGCGATGGTCCCGCTCATGGTCGTCACGCTGTTCACGGTGGTCGCCTCCCAGATCCGCGGGGTGGGGGAGCGGTTGCCCGCACTGGCCGCCGTCGTGCCCCTGTTCGCGGCGTTCGCCGCCGTGATGGTGGCCCTCGGCGTGGTGGCTGCGCGGTGGGCGCGTCTCGACGTGCCCGCAGGACGGGCGCTCGTGTTCTCGGGCGTGACGCGGAACTCCCTGGTCGTGCTGCCGCTGGCGTTGGCCCTGCCGGCGAGCCTGGACCCGGCCCCGCTCGTGGTGGTGACGCAGACGCTCGTGGAGCTCGGGGCGATGGTGAGCCTCGTCCGGCTGGTGCCCCGGCTGCTGCCGCTGCACGGGCAGTCCGCGGGGGCGGGCGCGGGTCGAACCGTGACCTGACCGCCCAGAATGTTGCCTTACCGTGACCGGAATCACGGTCCCGGGTGGCTATGGTGGGCGACATGAGCCTCTCGTTCGTGTCCTCGGCGCGCCGCCGTCACGGCGGCCTGGCGTCGGCCGCGCTGTTCCATCCGCTGGTCGAGGCGGCCACCGGCGCACTGCCCGTCATCGACCCCGCCACCGGGCGCCCCGCGTCCGAGGGAGTGGACGCGGCGCGGACCGAAGCGTCCCGCGCGGCAGGGACCGGTCCTGCACAGGCCGCAGCGGAGACCGAGCCATCCACGCAGGCCGGTTCCGCTCGGGGCTGACCGCTCCGCCCCCTCCCTAGAATGGTCCGCATGGCTGGACTGATCGTGCGCAAGGACATCGACCTCGTCCGCGAGCGCACGGATCTGAAGGCCGTCGTGGAGGAGTTCGTCACCCTGCGCTCGGCAGGCGTGGGCTCATTCAAGGGGCTGTGCCCGTTCCACGACGAGCGGACGCCGTCGTTCCACGTGCGCCCCGGCGTGGGCACCTACCACTGCTTCGGCTGCGGCGCGCACGGGGACGTCATCAGCTTCCTCATGGAACTCGAGCACACCACGTTCACGGAGACCGTGGAGCGGCTGGCGTCCCGCGTGGGGGTGGAGCTGCACTACGAGGACGGCGGCACCGGCCCGGACAAGGCGGAGACGGGGCGCCGTCGTCGCCTGTTCGAGGCGAACAAGGTGGCGGACGAGTTCTTCCGTCGGGCCCTCGGCTCGCCCGAGGCCCAGGCCGCCCGCGACTTCCTCACCCAGCGCGGGTTCACGCAGGAGCACGCGGTGCAGTTCGGCCTCGGGTACGCCCCGCAGGGGTGGTCGCATCTGCTGGACCACCTCCGGCAGCGCGGCTTCCGGGACGAGGAGCTGCGCGCCTCCGGGCTGGTGTCCGAGGGACAGCGCGGCCTGTACGACCGGTTCCGCGGCCGCCTGCTCTGGCCCATCCGGGACATGACCGGCGCGACCATCGGCTTCGGCGCCCGCAAGCTCTACGACGACGATCCCGGCCCCAAGTACCTGAACACCCCCGAGACGCCGCTCTACAAGAAGTCCCAGGTGCTCTACGGCATCGACCTGGCCAAGCGCACGATCGCCAAGGAACGCCAGCTGGTGCTCGTCGAGGGCTACACGGACGTGATGGCGGCCCACCTGGCCGGCGTCGGCACGGCCGTGGCCACGTGCGGCACCGCGTTCGGCGCGGACCACATCAAGGTGGCCCGCCGCCTGATCTCCGACGACGGCACGGGCGGCGAGGTGATCTTCACCTTCGACGGCGACGAGGCCGGGCAGAAGGCCGCCCTCAAGGCGTTCGACGAGGACCACCGCTTCCTCGCCAAGACGTTCGTGGCCGTGGAGCCCAGCGGCATGGACCCGTGCGACCTGCGCATGCAGAAGGGCGACGAGGCCGTGCGCGCGCTCATCGCCTCGCGGCGGCCGCTCTTCGAATTCGCGATCCGGGCGGGGCTGAAGGACTACGACCTGAACACCGTCGAGGGCCGCGCCGGCGCCCTGCGCCACGCCGCGCCGATCGTGGCGGGCATCAAGGACGCCGTCCTGCGTCCCGGCTACGAGCGGGAGCTGGCCGGCTGGCTCGGCCTGGACCCGAACGCCGTGCACCGCGCCGTGGCCGCGGCCGGGCGCGCGCCGCGGCGGGGGCCCGAGCCCGAGGCACGGCCGGCCCCGGCGGACGACGGGCAGGCGATCGGGCCCACGGGCCGCCACGGGGAGGCCGCCGCCCCGGCGCCGAAGATCGTGGTGCCGGTGGATCCGCGCGACCCCGTCGCCCGTCGGGAGCGGGAGTCCCTCGAGGTGGTGCTGCAGCATCCGACCCTGCTCTCCGCAGAGCAGTGGACCGCGCTGTACGCCGCCCGCTTCACGGTCCCGCAGTACGCCGCCGTCCACCAGGGCGTGAAGATGGCCGGGTCGGCGGGGGCGACGCCGCAGCGCTGGGTGGACGCCGTGCGGGACGCCGTGCCCCAGGAGGTGGCCGGCGTCGTCTCCGAGCTGGCCGTCCGCGACCTGCCCGCCCGCACTCCCGAGGATGTGGACCGGTACTGCCGGGACATCATGAACCGCCTGTTCGCCCTGCAGATCGTGCACCGCAAGGAGGAGCTGCTCGGGCGCCTGCAGCGGCTCGGCCCCGAGGGCGACCCCGCCGAGTTCACCCGCCTCAACAGCGAGCTCATGGAACTGGAGGCGCGCCGCCGGGCCCTCCGAGCCGACGACTGACCCCCACCCGTTTTCGTTCGGGAAACGGCGGCTCCAGGCGCGTTTTCGTTCGGGAAACGGCGGCCCGTCGGCCGCGCGGCGTCAGCGCTCGTCGACCGTGAGCACCTCGCCGGACGTGGCGTCGATCTCGACCTCGGGGCCGTCGGAGCCGTCCTCGCGATCGAACCCGACCTCCCACTGGAGGGTGCCGTTGTCGTCCTCCAGGTCCATCTCGTCCAGGGTCACCCCGTCACGGCCCTCCCGGGCGGTGTCGAGTGCCTGCTGGGCGGTGACCTCGGCGTCCTTCGCCTTCTGGACGTCCTCGAGATCCGACTCGCGGTCGGTCTCGGTGATGTCGCCGTCGGCGGTGACGTCCAGCTCCTTCACCTCCTCGCCCACCACGACGTCGACCTCCCAGGTCGTGTCGTCATCGTTGGCGTCCACCTCGACGATGATGCCGTCGCCGTGCTTCTCCAGGACCGCGTCGATCACCGCGTAGGCGGGGTCGTCGGCCTGGCCGGTGCCCGAGCCGCTGCTGGCCGCGGCGGCCGTCGACGACGCCGACGTCGACGAGGCCGACGACGACGCCGAGGCCGACGTGGTCGAGGCGTCGTCCGTGGCGGGGGTGCTCGCCACTGCCGAGGAGGCGTCGACCTCCGGCGAGACGGAGCCGTCGTCGCCGTTGTCGGCCGTGGTGCCGCAAGCCGCGAGGGCGAGCGCGGCCAGCACGCCCGTGCCGGTCAGGGCGGTCTTACGCGTGAGGGTCGTGATGGTCATGGACACGTCTCTCCTTCGGGTCCGTTCCTGATGATTCTGGGGATGTCCTCGCACGGTAGGCCTGCCGGAGCCGTGCCTGGCAAGGGCCGCCGGTCCCCGGGGGCGGGCAGGGCGACGACGGCGCCCCGCGGCCGGGTGGCACGCGGGCGGGGGCTCTGGTAGAGTTCCATCCGTTGTCCGAACGGCTCCGGCGGTTCGCGGCACATTCCCCCGTAGCTCAACGGCAGAGCATTCGACTGTTAATCGAAGGGTTGTTGGTTCGAATCCAACCGGGGGAGCCGAGCAGAGGCCCCTGCACCGACCATGTCGGTGTGGGGGCTTCTTCGTGCCTGGAGGATGACCGGGCCGAGCAGCTCCGCGAGCGTGATGTCGAAGACCTCCGCGATGGTGGCCAGCTCCTCCAACGTAAAGGCCACCCGCGCGCGAAGCCGGTGTGAGATGCCGCTCTGTGAGACGCCGAGCGCTGCTGCTAGGGCGTGTCTGAGAATAGATGCACGAGTCAGCTGAGACCCTGGGGGCATGTCCCGGTTCCAGATGCTCTCCGACGCCCAATGGGAGTTGATCGCCCCGATGCTCCCGACCCGGACCGGCCGCGCCGGCAGGCCGTTCGCCGACGCCCGCACCATGGTGGAGGCCATCATCTACCGATACCGGTGCGGAATCGCTTGGAGGGATCTGCCCGAGGTCTACGGGCCCTGGCAGACCGTGTGGACCTGGCATCGGCGCTTGGCCGAAAAAGGCACCTGGGACACGGTGCTGGCCACGCTGACCGCCGCCGCTGACGCCGAAGGCCTGATCGATTGGTCGGTCTCGGTGGACTCCACGATCGCCCGCGCCCACCAGCACGCGACGAGCATCACCCGCCACACAGGGGGATGGATCGAACTACAAGAATCCGCGTGAGGAGCCGGCCGATCACGGCATCGGGCGCTCCCGTGGCGGGCTGAGCACGAAGATCCATCAGCTCGTCGATGGGACCGGACTGCCGCTGGTCAGCCTGATCACCCCCGGCCAGGCAGGGGACTCCCCGATGCTGCTTCCTCTTCTGGCGCAGCTGCGCGTGACCCGGCCAGTAGGGCGGCCCCGGACCCGCCCCGAGGCCGTGCTGGGCGATAAGGCGTACTCCTCCCGGGCGATCCGCACCCACCTACGCGCCCGTGGGATCAAAGCGGTCATCCCCGAACCGGCCGACCAGCAGGGCCACCGCAGACGGCGCGGTGCCCGCGGCGGGCGCCCCGTCAGCCTCGACGTGGACGCCTACAAGGGCCGCAACGTCATCGAGCGTCAGTACGCTCACCTGAAGCAGTGGCGGGGTCTGGCGACCCGGTATGACAAGTACGCGATCATCTACAGGGCCGCTGTGGTCCTGAATGCTGTGATCGCATGGTCCAAACGATTGTCAGACATGCCCTAGGTCTGCCTGGCGTTTGCCGGAGCGGGCGAGCCAAGCACGCACCTCTGCGGCGACCATCGAATTGAAATCCGAGCCGCTCTCCTCGTTCGAGTTCGTCATGGGCAAGACCCTATGGCTCAGGCGAACGGCGCACAAGGTCAGAGAAAAAAAGTTGCGATGACCGCAAGGCGAGGGCTGGGCAGATATGCGTACAGCGCATACAGTGTGGGCCATGAGCAATCACACCCGTTGTGTCAGGTCGAACCTGGCAGCCGAAATCAGTAGACGAGACCTAACCCAGGCCCGCGCAGCGGCACTGGCCGGTCTCACCCCGGACGGTCTTTCCAAGCGGATGTCCGGGCAGGTCGAATTCCGCCTAGGCGAGCTGCTGGAGCTCGCCCGTGTCCTGGGCGTGCCGTTCGCGACGTTGGTAGCCGGCATCGATGCTGCAGATGAACAGCTGGCCGAGGCATGAACGGCTATTCACTTCAGCTGGCCTACACCCCAGAGGCGGCGCGAGAAGTCACAGACCAGATCAAGACCGGCCTGGAGTCCGTGTACCACCTGATCCGGTCCGCGTATCGGGGGCGGGCTTGGGAAGTTCTGGGGTACCGGAGCTGGGACGAGTACGTGACTCGGGAGTTCGGCAACTTGCATCTTCGGCCGCCGCTGGAAAAGCGACAGGACATCGTGCTGTCCCTCCGTGAGGTGGGGATGAGTACTCGGGCGATCGCATCCGCGACACAGATCAGTGAGGCCACGGTGCGGCGGGAGCTTAAGCACGCAGGTGCGTCAAAAGACGCACCTGGACGTGCACTGGCCTCCGTCGTCGGGGTCGACGGGAAGACCTACGAGGCCACGAGGCCCGCTCGCATTGGAAACCTCGAGCCCTCCATGGGGGTCCGAGGTGGTCAAAGTGACGTTGATGCGGTCTTGGACATGCCGGCCGAGGACTTCGGGATCGAGCCGCTGGACTTGGTCCGGCACGACGAGGAACAGAAGGGCCGCGCGCGTCGTGTTCTGACTGCGTTCAACGGATCGGGTGCCGCTGCGGTGCCAGCGCTGATCAAGGCGGCTACCCCGGTGGCCTCGCTGGTGTCGCCCGCGACGGGCAAGGCGCTGGTCGAGGACGAGGACCTTCACGGGGTCGTGTGGGACTCAGTGCGGTGCGTGCGGACGCTGGCGCACGTGATCCGGTCCGTGGGCCATGTGGACGGTCAGTCCCAGGCGGAGATCCGGTCGACGCTGCGGGATGCGGTGGACGACCTGGACGAGGTGCTGAAGAAGATCGAGGAGGGCACGCGATGAGCGCGCAGCAGATGTGGGAGGCCCGAACGTCTGGGCCCAAAAGGGCGGAAGCCCCGAGCAGCGGCCAGGCTGTCGGGGCTTCCGAAAACGCTCAATCCGAGACGGTGCACATTCCAAAGAACACGCTGGTCGAGCACTCGCAGGATAGCACCGGTACGCGGCCCACGGGCAGTGGGATTCGGTCGCTTCCGCGCCGGGTGAACCCGAACGATGGCCGGTTCATCCGGGCCGTGGTGGCCGGGACCGCTGTGGCCGGTCTGGTGGCGTTCTCCATCTCGTTCGCGGCGCTTTACGAGGTCGCGGCGTGGCTGGGGCTGCCGCCGTTCATGCATTGGGCAGTGCCGGTCTTCATCGACCTGGCGATCCTCGTCTACGCGGGCTCCGTCCTGGTGCACGAGTCCCGAGGGGAGTGAAGCGTCCCGGGTTTCGTGCCGCTCCTATGTGGGTGCCAGCTCTCGGTTGAGGGCGGCGTAGTAGGCAGTCTCGTACTCGGCCGGGGTGGTCATAGCCAGGGACGAGTGGAGCCTTCGATTGTTGTACCACTCGACCCATCCGGCGGTGGCGTACTCGACGTCGGCGATGGTCTTGTACGGGCCGTTGTGGAAGATCGTGGTGGTGATGCACTCGGTCTTGTACAAGCCGATGACGCATTCCATGAGCGCGTTGTCATACGCATCGGCGACGGTCCCGATGGACGCGGCGATGCCCTCGGCGGCCAGGTGCTCGGCGAAGCGAAGGCTCGTGTACTGCGACCCGGCATCGCTGTGCGCGATCAGCTCGCCGGGCTGCACAGGGTGCCCGTGCCGGTCACGGTCCCACAACGCGATCCGCAGCGGGGTCAGGACCAGCGGGGTCGTCTTGGCCGTCGCGGCATGCCAGGCGAGGATTCTCTGCGAGTAGCAGTCCAGCACGAACGCGACGTATACGAAGCCCGCCCACGTGCGCACATAGGTGAAGTCCGCGACCCACTTCGTGTTCGGCGCGGCCGCGGTGAAGTCTCGATTGAGCAGGTCACCGGCACGGCAGCCGTCCTTGGCCGGGACGGTGGTGCGCACTGGCCTGCCTCGACGCACACCGTTCATCCCCGCAACCCGCATGAGCCGGTCCACACGACCGGCGCCGACCTGGTGACCTTCTCGACGCAGCCACGCGGTCATCTTCCGACGCCCGTACAGCCCTTCCGGGGTGCCGACAAGGTCGTGCAGGACGTTGAGCAGGACCGCGTCGGACGTGTCACGAGCCGACGCGCTGCGGCGGCGCCACGCCCGGTAGGTGCGTGCGGCGATCTGACAGCCCTCCTGACGGAGCACCCTGCAGATCGACTCGACCGCATGCCCCTTGGCGCGCATCTGATCGATGAATCCCATGATCATCGGTTGCGGGGGTCGAGCTCCCCCGCGAAGAAAATCGAGGCCTTGCGCAGGATCTCGTTGTCCTCCCGCAATCGCTTGACCTCGCCGCGCAGGCGCTTGAGCTCGGCCAGGTCATCGCTGGTCGGCCCGTCCTTGAGGCCGGCGTCGACGCGGTGCTGACAGACCCAGCGGCGCAAGGTCTCGCGCCCCACGTCGACCTTCGGCGACACCAAAGCCACGGCCTTCGTGACTGACCCGGCTTCCTCGACACGGTCCAGGACCATCCGCACCGCGCGGTCCTTCACCTCGGGATCGAACTTCTTCGGCATGAACAACATCCTCTCGAACTCGAAAGGAAGCGGCATCGCACCCGGGACGCTTCACTGGTGACCACTACCGCCGAGGGCCGCAACGTCTGGTACGCCCTGGCCGACCCCCGGCTGGGCCAGACCCTTGGGGAGCTGCTGAAGTTGACGCTGACCATCGACCCGGATTGCTGCTCCGCTGCGGGATGCACCTGCGCATGAGCACCCTCACGCTGAGCTCCAAGCCCCTCACGGACGACCGCCGTGCGGTCCTGCACCGCCGGATCCGCTGGATCGTGGCCGGAACCATCACCTACAACGTGATCGAGGCGGCCATCGCCCTGGCCGCCGGCACCGTGGCCTCGTCCTCCGCGTTGATCGGCTTCGGCTTGGACTCCATCGTGGAGGTCCTCTCCGCCGCCGCGGTGGCCTGGCAGTTCGCCACCCCGGACCCGCACCGCCGGGAGAAGGTGGCGCTGCGCCTGATCGCCTTCTCCTTCTTCGGCTTGGCCGCCTTCATCACCGTCGACGCCGTGCGCACCCTGTTCGGGGCCGGGCAACCGGAGCATTCCACGGTGGGGATCGTGCTGGCCGCCGTGAGCTTGGCCATCATGCCGTTCGTGTCCTGGTTCGAGCGGCGCACTGGCCGCGAACTCGGGTCCGCCTCCGCGGTGGCCGACTCCAAACAGACCCTGATCTGCACCTACCTCTCGGCGGTCCTGCTGGTGGGCCTGGTCCTCAACAGCACCCTGGGCTGGACCTGGGCCGACCCAGTCGCGGCCCTGGTGATCGCCGCCGTCGCCCTCAAGGAAGGGGTGGAGGCCTGGCGCGGGGATGCCTGCTGCACCCCCGCCTCCGCGCTGATCGCCGGGGACCAGAACGAGAAGGACGGCGATGGCTGCGGGGCGGATTGCGCCTGCTGTGCGCATTCAGCGTGCCTTCAGTATCGCCGGACAGGATGGTGACGTTCAGCTGATGATTCATCGAGTGGAAGAGACCCTGGTATGAGCGGACACGATCACTCCCATGCTCTTCCGGCGGCGGGCCGGCGGGGCCGGCTGGCCGTGGTCTTCTCCATCACCGCGACGATCATGGTCGCCGAGGTCATCGGCGCGCTGGCTTCGGGCAGTCTGGCCCTGCTGGCCGACGCCGGGCACATGTTTACTGACTCAGCCGGGTTGCTGATCGCCCTGACCGCCACGACCCTGGCGCTGCGCCCGGCCACGGACAAGCGCACCTGGGGGTACAAGCGCGCCGAGATCATCGCCGCGGCCGCGCAGGCCGCGGTGCTGCTGGCCGTGGGCGGCTTCGTAGCCGTGGAGGGCGTACGCCGGCTCATCGAACCCCCCGAGGTCGAATCCACCGCGATGCTCTGGTTCGGGGTGATCGGTTTGGCTGGCAACCTCATCGGTCTGGCGATCCTGGCCTCTTCCCGAGGTGAGAACCTGAACATGAAGGCCGCGTTCCTGGAGGTACTCAACGACGCCCTGGGATCGGTCGCAGTGATCGTTTCGGCGATCGTGATCGCCACCACCGGCTGGAATCGCGCCGATGCGGTGGTGTCCCTGTTGATCGCCGCACTGATCGTGCCCAGAGCCCTGATCCTGCTTCGCGACACCATCGACGTACTCATGGAGACCACCCCCAAGGGCTTGGACCTGGAGGCGGTCCGCATCCGGCTATCGGAGCTGCCGCACGTGCTGGAGGTCCATGACCTGCACGCTTCACGCATCGACTCCGACACCCCCGTGCTCTCCGCGCACGTCACCGTGCACAACGGCTGCCTGACCGCCGCGCACCTGGGCACTGTGCTGACCGACCTGCAACGGTGCGTGGCCCAGGATTTCCAAGTACCCATCGAACACTCCACCTTCCAAATCGAACCGGCCACCCACC
>NZ_JASDCZ010000241.1:0-504 GCF_030407635.1 Micrococcus sp. APC 4021 | reverse complement strand
CGGCGGTGCCCCCAAGCCCGGTCCTCGGGCCTGACCCCCCGGGGTCGCCACAGACCAGCCCGGTCCGGACGGACCGGGGTGACCAGCACTGCCGTGCGCGCCGCGCACGGCAGCGATGAGTGAAGGAGAACGGCAGCCATGCCGAAGATGAAGACCCACAGCGGTGCCAAGAAGCGCTTCCGCGTGACCGGCTCCGGCAAGATCATGCGCCAGCAGGCGAACCGCCGCCACTACCTGGAGCACAAGTCCTCGCGCCTGACCCGCCGTCTCAAGGGCGACCAGCTCGTCTCCAAGGGCAGCATCAAGCAGATCAAGCGGATGCTCGGCATCTGACACCCCCCCCGGCCTCGCCGGAACCCCTTCCTCCTCGGCCGTGACGCGCCAGTGCGCGCCCCGGGGACCACACAGATTGGAGTACGCACGTGGCACGTGTGAAGCGGGCAGTGAACGCCCACAAGAAGCGTCGGACCATGCTGGAGCGCGCCTCCGGCTACCGCGGCCAGC
>NZ_JASDCZ010000240.1:0-521 GCF_030407635.1 Micrococcus sp. APC 4021 | reverse complement strand
CGGGGGGAAGTGCTGGTCGACCACCTGGCGGGCCAGGTCGACGATCCGGCGCTCGTTGGCGAAGGAGAGGCGGCGCGCGACGTCCTCAAGGCGCACCCACGCGACGTCCACGGCCTCGTGGTCCGGGTCGTTCTCCGTGGTCAGCTCGCCGCCCGTGGCGCGCAGCAGGAAGTGGTGCACGGTCTTGTGGACGCGGTGCCGGGCGACCGTGAACCAGTAGTCGATCGCGCCGAGCGGCTCGAGGATGTGGCCGGCGATCCCGGTCTCCTCCTCCACCTCGCGCACGGCCGCCTGCCGGTGGTCCTCCTCACCCTCGGGATGGCCCTTGGGCAGGCACCACTCGAGCCGACCACCGCGGTTGTAGCGGGCGATCACAGCCACCTCGAGGCCGCCGTCATGCTCGCGGACGATGACGCCGCCGGCGGAGACCTCTTCCACCGTGGGCAGGGAGGCGGCAGCGGCGGAACGGGGTCCCGCGGGGGCCGGGGTGACGGGGCGCAGAGGCGGCTGCGGCCGGCGAC
>NZ_JASDCZ010000024.1:0-25903 GCF_030407635.1 Micrococcus sp. APC 4021 | reverse complement strand
CCGTCGTCCAGGAACGCCCCCCGGGCCCGGGCGTCACCGTCCTGGCCGGCCCCACCGCCGTCGGCAAGGGCACCGTGTCGGCCTATGTCCGCGAGCACTACCCCGAGGCCTGGCTGTCCGTCTCCGCCACCACCCGCCCGGCGCGCCCGGGCGAGGAGGACGGGGTGCACTACTACTTCACGACGCCGGAGGAGTTCGACTCCCTCGTCGAGGCGGACGAGATGCTGGAATGGGCCGTCGTGCACGGCGTCCACCGCTACGGCACGCGGCGCGACCGCGTGATGGAGGCCGTGGCGCAGGGCCGCCACGTCCTGCTGGAGATCGACCTGCAGGGAGCGCGCCAGGTCCGCCGTGCGCTGCCGGAGGCCACCTTCGTGTTCCTGGCGCCGCCGAGCTGGGAGGAACTCGTGTCCCGGCTGCTCGGCCGCGGCACCGAGAGCCCGGAGGAACAGCGCCGCCGGCTCGAAACGGCTAGACTGGAACTCGCCGCGGAACCCGAGTTCGACGCCGTCGTCGTGAACGACCGCGTGGAGCGGGCCGCCGAGGAACTGGTGAGACTCATGGGGCTGGACCCCGAGCGCCGTCCGACCGAGGCCTGAGGACCGGCCGCACCGACGCCGCACCCGGCGCCGACGTGACAGTGAGATGAAGACTTTGGAGACCCCGTGACCGAACAGTACGAAGGCATCGTCAACCCGCCCATCGACTCCCTGCTGGAGCGGGTCGACTCGAAGTACGCCCTGGTGCTCTTCGCCGCCAAGCGGGCCCGGCAGATCAACGCCTACTACTCGCAGCTGCACGAGGGGCTGTTCGAGTACGTCGGCCCGCTCGTGGACACCCAGCTGAACGAGAAGCCGCTGTCCATCGCCCTGCGCGAGATCGAGGCCGACCTGCTCGTGTCCCGCGAGGCCGTCGAGGCCACCCCGGAGGCCGACCTGGCCGCCGAGGACTTCGGCGACTTCTCCCTGCCGGGCGAGGACGACCCGTTCGCCACCCTCGAGTCGGCCGACGCCCACCAGCCGATGGGCGATCCCGCCGCCATCGAGGAGGCCGCCGAGACGGTGCGCGCCGAGGAGGGCACCTCCGAGGACGCCCCGGAGGCCTGAGCCCGTCATGGAGATCGTCCTCGGGGTCGGCGGCGGCATCGCGGCCTACAAGGCGGCGCTGCTGCTGCGCCTGATGACCGAGGCCGGCCACGGCGTGACCGTGGTGCCCACCGCCAACGCCCTCGAGTTCGTGGGCGCGGCGACGTGGGAGGCCCTCTCCGGTCGCCCGGTCCGCACGGACACGTTCGAGGCGGTCGACGAGGTGAACCACGTCCGGCTCGGCCGGCGTGCGGACCTCGTGGTGGTCGCGCCGGCCACCGCCGATCTGCTCGCGCGCACCGCCGCGGGGATGGCGCCCGACCTGCTGGGCAACGTGCTGCTCACCGCCACGTGCCCCGTCGTCCTGGCCCCCGCCATGCACACCGAGATGTGGCACCACCCCGCCACGGTCGCCAACGTCGCCCTCCTGCGCGAGCGCGGCGTCACGGTCGTGGACCCCGCCGTGGGCCGGCTCACCGGGGCCGACTCCGGCGCCGGGCGGCTGCCCGAGCCCGCCGAGATCTGGGAGCGTGCGCAGGCCGCCGCGGCCGCGGGCGCCCCGCGCCGTCCCCGGGCCTCCGGGTCCGACGCCGAGCCGACACCCGGCCCGCTGGCCGGTCGCACCGTGGTGATCACGGCCGGGGGCACCCGCGAGGCGCTGGACCCGGTCCGCTACCTGGGGAACCGCTCCTCCGGCAAGCAGGGGGCCGCCCTGGCGCGCGCCGCCCTCGAGGCCGGCGCCACCGTGCGGTTCGTCGCCGGGTCCATGTCCGTCCCGACGCCCGAGGGCGTCGAGCGCGTCGTGCCCGTGGAGTCCACGCAGGACCTGCTCGAGGCCGTGCTGGCGGAGGCCGCCGACGCCGACGTCCTCGTGATGGCGGCGGCCGTTGCGGACTTCCGACCGGCCGAGGTCTCCGACGCCAAGATGAAGAAGGGCGACGACGGCGGCGCGCCCGTCATCGTGCTCGAGCGCACCCCGGACGTGCTCGCCACGGCCGTGCGGACCCGCTCCGAGGGCGGGCCCATGGCCCCGCTCATCGTCGGCTTCGCCGCGGAGACCGGCGACGCGACGTCCTCCGTGCTCGAGTACGGCCGGGCCAAACTGGCGCGCAAGGGCTGCGAGATGCTCGTGGTCAACGAGGTCGGCACGGACAAGGTGTTCGGCCGGGACGAGACCGCCGTGACCATCCTGTTCGCCGACGGCCGCCCCGCCGTGGAGACCGTGGGCTCCAAGGACCAGGCGGCGGCCGCCGTCGTGCAGGCGATCGTGGATGACCTCGCCGGTCGCGACCCCGCCGGCGCGTCGGGCCGCTGACCTAGACTGTGCGGCATGACCGATGCCGCCTCGCTGAGCCCCGCCCGCCACGCCGACCCGTATTCGGGGGTGGGCGGCGGAGAGCTCCGCCTCTTCACCTCCGAGTCCGTCACGGCGGGCCACCCCGACAAGATCTGCGACCAGATCTCCGACGCCATCCTGGACGCGATCCTCGCCGCCGACCCGTCGGCGAAGGTGGCCGTGGAGACCCTGACCACCACCGGCCTGGTGCAGGTGGCCGGCGAGGTGAACACCTCGGCGTACGTGGAGATCCCCAAGATCGTGCGCGAGACCATCCTGGACATCGGCTACGACTCCTCGGCCAACGGCTTCGACGGCGCCCAGTGCGGCGTGAACATCTCCATCGGCCAGCAGTCCTCGGACATCTTCGCCGGCGTCTCCCGGTCCCTCGAGGCCCGCGAGTACGGCTCGGCGGACGAGGTGGACGAGCAGGGCGCGGGGGACCAGGGCATCATGTTCGGCTACGCCACGGACGAGACCCCGGCGTACATGCCCATGCCCATCTACCTCGCGCACCGGCTCTCCGAGCGGCTCACCGCGGTGCGCCGGGCGGAGAACACGCCCATGCCGTACCTGCTGCCGGACGGCAAGACGCAGGTCACCATCGGCTACGCGCCCGGCCACGTGCCCACCACGGTCGAGGCCGTGGTGGTCTCCACGCAGCATCACGAGTGGGTCACGCAGGAGCAGCTGCGGGCGGACGTGGAGGAGCACGTGATCCGGCCCGTCATCGAGCGCTCCGGCCTCGACACCTCCGGCATGCGGATCATCATCAACCCGGGCGGCAAGTTCGTCATCGGCGGCCCCGTGGGCGACGCCGGCCTCACCGGTCGCAAGATCATCGTGGACACCTACGGTGGCATGGCCCGGCACGGCGGCGGCGCCTTCTCCGGCAAGGACCCGTCCAAGGTGGACCGCTCCGCCGCCTACATGCTCCGCTGGGTCGCGAAGAACGTGGTGGCCGCCGGCCTCGCCTCGCGCGCCGAGTTCCAGGTGGCCTACGCGATCGGCTCGGCCCGGCCCGTGGGCCTGTACGTGGACACCTTCGGGACGGCCACGGTGCCGGAGGAGAAGATCATCGAGGCCGTGAACGCGGTGTTCGACCTGCGTCCGGCCGCCATCGTGAAGGAGCTGAACCTCCTGCGGCCCATCTACCGACGGACCGCCGCGAACGGCCACTTCGGCCGGGACGACGCCGACTTCACGTGGGAGCGCACGGACCGCGTCGAGCAGCTGCGCGCTGCCGCCGGCCTCTGATCCGGAGGCGGGCATCACGGACACGCTGTTCGCCCTCCCGGAGCCGGAGGACGCGCCCCGACTGCCGGAGCGGGCCGAGGGGTGGCCGGAGCGGCCGATCGCCCGCGTCCTGCTGGACTCGCCCGTGCCGCACCTGGACCGCGAGTTCGACTATCTCGTGCCCGTGGCCCTGGACGACCGGGCGGTCCCCGGCTCCCGCGTGTCCGTCCGCTTCGGCGGACGGGCCATGACGGGCTGGCTCGTCTCGCGGGAGCAGGAGCCGGCCACCGGCGCCCAGCTCACCGAGCTCACCGGCGTGCTCACCGCCATCCCGCCGCTGACGGAGGAGGTCCTGGCGACGGCTCGCGCGGTGGCCCGCCGCCAGGCCGGCGTCGTCACGGACGTGCTGCGGGCCGCGGTGCCCCCGCGCGTTGCGCAGGTCGAGAAGGCCGCCCTGGCGGAGGACGCGGAAACCGCCGCGGACCACCCTGTGACGCTGACCGGCACGGACGCCGAGCGCCCGGAGCCTCCCGCGGCGGAGGAGGGCCTCGTGCCCACGGTGTGGGAGTCCCTCGAGGGGGGCACCGCGTTCGTGTCCGCCGTGCTGGCCGGGGACGCCGCGCGGGCGGCCGCCGTCGTGCCCTCGCGCCTGTTCGAATGGGACGAGGCGGGCGCGCTGGCCGCTCTGGCGCGCACGGTGGCCGCCTCGGACGGCGGCGTCCTGCTGCTGGTGCCCGACCACCGCGACCTCGACCGGCTCTGCGCCGCCCTCGACGAGCACGTGGGGGAGGACGCCTACGCGCGGATCGGCTCCGAGGACGGCAACACGCCCCGGTACCGCGCCCACCTGGCCGCGCTGCGCGGCACCCGGCGCATCGTGGCCGGCACCCGGGCCGCCGTGTGGTCGCCCGTGCGCGACCTGAGGCTGGTGGTGCTCTGGGACGACGGCGACGACGCGTGGGCAGAACCCCGCGCGCCCTACTTCCACGCCCGAGAGGTCGTGTTGGAGCGGGCCCGCGCGACCGGCGCGGCGCTGCTCTTCGCCGGGCCCTCCCGGTCCGTCCCGGTGCAACGGCTCGTCGAGTCGGGCTGGCTGCTGCACCTGGGCCCCTCCCGCGCGACCCAGCGCGAGCTCGGGCCACGGGTCGTCTCCACCGCCGACGCCTGGGAGACGGCGCGCGACCCGTTCGCGCAGCGGGCGCGGCTGCCGCAGGCCGCCTGGGCCGCCGCCCGCGCCGCGCTGCTCGGGCCACGGCCGGGCCCGGTGCTCGTGCAGGTGGCCCGGGCCGGCTTCATCCCAGCCCTCGTGTGCGAACGGTGCCGCACGCCCGCCCGCTGCCGCGTCTGCGCGGGGCCGCTGGGCTTCCGCGACGCGCGGGCCGCCCGGCACGGGGAGGTGGCCTGCCGGTGGTGCGGCACCCGGGAGCGCGGCTTCCGGTGCACCGAGTGCGGCGGCACGACGCTGCGGGCCGGCGCCCGCGGCGTGGACCGCACGGCCGAGGAGCTGGGCCGGGCGTTCCCGCGCGTGCCCGTGCACGCCTCCTCGGCGCAGCACATGCTCGGCTCGGTGCCGCCCGGGCCCTCCCTGGTGGTGGCGACCGTGGGGGCCGAGCCGGCGACGCCCGACGGCTACGCGGCCGCCCTGCTGCTCGACGGGGACAGCCAGCTCCAGCGCGAGGGCCTCGACGTGCCGGGCCGCGTGCTCGCCCGCTGGCTCGCGGCCGCCTGCCTGGTCCGCCCCGCCTCCGACGGGGGCGTCGTGGTGGTCACCGCGGACGCGGGGGAGGCGGTGAACGCGCTCGTCCGACGGGACCCCGACGGCTTCGCCGCGCGCCAGGTCGCCGAGCGGCGCGAGCTGCACCTGCCTCCCGCCGGCCGCCTCGCAGAGGTCACGGGGGAGGCCGCCGCCGTCGCGGAGTACCTCGAGCTCGTGGAGGCCGCCCGCCGGGAACGGCCGGACGAGGACGTCCACGAGGATCCGCACTCGGCCCCGCTCGATGGCGGCCCGGCGCGGCTGCCCTGGATTGGGCCGGTGCCGGACCCCGCCGACGAGACCCGCTCCCGCGCCCTGCTGATCTTCCCCTACGCGGCGGCCGAGGCCACCGTCGGCGCCCTGCGCGCCGCCCGGTCCGCAGCGAGCGCTCGGCGGGAGACCGCCCCGGTGCGGGTGCGGCTCGACCCGGCCGGGGTGCTCTGAGGGGCCCGTCAGCGGCCGGCGCGGCGGAGCCAGTCGCGGATCAACGCCGCACAGGCGGCCGGCCGCTCGTAGTGCAGCAGATGCCCGACGCCGTCGAGGACGTGCAGCTCCGCCGTGCCGCCCGCGTCGTCGATCGCCGCGGCGAGCGCCTCCTGTGCCGGCACCGAGCCCAGCGGATCCTCCCGCCCCGCGACCAGCAGCACCGGCAGGCTGAGGCGGGCGGCGACGTCGGCCACGGAGCCCGTGCTCGAGGCGCGGTACGCCTCGGAGAGCATGCGTGCGGAGGCGAAGTCCGAGAAGTGGCGCCGGTGCTGGTCATGGGTGTACGCGAGGACATCCCTGTCCCTGGTGCGGGTCATGGCGAGCGTGGTCACCCACACGACCGGCGGCGCGCCCAGCAGCAGCCGCGCCGGGCGCTCGGGCAGGCGGGCGGCGACCTCGTAGTACCCCTCGGCGACGGCCGCCAGCACCCGACTCGACACGGACGCCGACGCCTCCAGCGCGGGTTCGGCGATGGGGTTGAGCAGGACCAGCCGTCCCCACCGGGACGGGTCCCGCGCGACCAGCTCGGCCGCCACCGTCGTCCCGTAGGAGTGCGCGACCAGCACGGGGGTCGCCCGCAGACCCAGGGCGGCGACGACGGTGGCCACCGCGTCCGCGTGATGGGCCACGGTGTGCTCGGCGTGGGGGAAGGGCTCCGAAGCCCCGAAGCCGGGCAGCTCGATCGAGTGGATCGGATGCTCCGGGAGCGCGTCGGCCAGCAGGGCGAGGCCGTGGTGGTCCCCGCGGAAGCCGTGCACGAACACGAGCGGGGCAGCGGCCGCGTCCCCCTCGGGTGCGCCGGGCGATCCCGGCGCGGCCACCGGAACGGGGGTGTACTCCCACACGGCCACGGACGACCGGATCCCGCTGACGGGGTCCGGGACGGCCAGGGTGTGCCGGCGGGGCGTCCGGGCCGGGTGGCCCGTGAGCACGCGGGGATCGGCGGGCGCCGCGGGCGGGCGCAGCAGATCGCGCAGGCGGACGGGCGGGCCCGGGGCGGCGGACGGCGTCGGGACAGGCACGTCCCCACCCTAGCCAGGCCTTCGACCGCCGACGCCGTGGCGCCTCGTCTCCGCTGGACGCGGGGACGGGGTCCGCCGAGATGCTCGGCCTGATCGCGACCGCGGCGTGCCAGCGGGAGGGCGGCCTTGGGGTGGGCCTGAGGCCACGCTGCCCGGAACCCGGCGACGCCTGGTCCTGGCCACGATGGCGCGCGCGTGCCTACCGTACTCCGGCCCGTCCTCGGTCCCGGGGCCCGCACGGGCGCACCCCGTCCCCCACGAAAGGCCCATGCGTGCAGCACCCCGTCGCGCTCAGATCCCTGAAGATCGCCCTCGCCTTCGTCGGCCTGCTCGTCGGCGCCGGCTTCGCCACCGGCGCCGAAGTCATCCAGTACTTCGTGGGCTTCGGCTGGATCGGCGTCGTGGGCGCGGGACTGGCCGGCCTGCTCGTCACCGCCGGCGGCGCCGTCATCCTCCAGCTGGGCAGCGTGTTCCTCGCGGCCGACCACAAGGTCGTCTTCCGCAGCGTCTCGCACCCCGTGATGGCCCGGATCCTGGACGTCGTGGTGACGGTGACGCTCTTCGCGATCGGCGTCGTCATGCTCGCCGGGGCGGGCTCGACGCTCGCCCAGCAGTTCGGCTGGCCGACGTGGGCGGGCTCCACCCTGATGACCCTGCTCGTGCTCGTGACGGGCATGCTGGACGTGGAGAAGGTCTCCGCGATCATCTCCCTGATCACGCCCCTGGTGGTCGTCGCGGTCGTGGCCGGGTTCGTCCACGTCCTGGTCACCCGCGACGGCGGCTTCACCGCCCACGAGTCCCTCGCCGTCCAGGCCACCACGCCGGTGGACCCGTGGTGGCTGTCCTCGGTCAACTACTTCGGCCTCGTCGTCGTGATGGCCGTGTCCATGTGCCTCGTGATCGGCGGGTCCATCACCCACCCCCGGGAGGCGTTCCTCGGCGGCCTCACCGGTGGCCTGATGTACACCGCCCTGCTCCTGATGGCCTCCACGCTGCTCTACCTCGGCTACGCCGAGATCGGCCGCGCCGACGTCCCCATGCTGCGGCTGTTCGCCTCGATCGCGCCCTGGCTGGGCTGGGCGATGGTCGTGGTGATCTACCTGATGATCTTCAACACCGCGATCGGCATGTTCTACGCGCTGGGACGCCGCCTCACGGCCGACCGCCCGGGCCGCTACCGGCCCGTGTTCGCCGGCGTCACGCTGCTGGCCTTCGCGGTGAGCTTCGTCGGCTTCGGCGACCTGATGAACGTCGTCTACCCGGCGCTGGGCCACCTGGGGATCGTGCTCGCGCTCGTGCTCCTCGTCTGGTGGCTCACCCACCGCCGGCAGATCTCCGCCGAGTCGGGGCTGCGTCTGCGCCTGCTCGCGCTGCTCCGCCTGCGTGAGCATCCGGAGAAGACCTTCACGGCCCAGCACGCAGTGCAGCTGCAGGAGGCGGTCGGGGACTCCGTGGCGGCCCCGGACGCGGTGACGGAGGCCCTCGAGGACGAGGTCGCCCAGGTGCTCGAGGAGGACGACGCGCTCACCTCCGGAGGGGCGCGCCCCGGTCCCGACGCCGGGCCCGAGCGTCCGGCAGGCGGCAGCCACTCCGCCTGAAACCGCGTGCCCGGCCGGGCACGGCGTCTCGGAGCGGCCCTGCGGCCGGGCCGGGGCGCCGTCGCCGTAGGATGGGGTGGCCGGCCGTGCCGCCGGCCCCGTCCGCGCCGCCCGAGGGCCGGCGCTCCATCCCGACTGCGTGAGGACTCGAACCGCCGTGAGCCAGACCCCCGACAGCGCCGTGCCGGCCACCCCCAGCATCCCCGCCGACGCGGAGTACTCGTTCCGTGACGTGGAGGCCCGCTGGGCCGGGTACTGGGAGCAGGCCGGGACGTTCGCCCCGCGCGAGGACGGCTCCGAGACCCGCACCGTGGTCGACATGTTCCCGTACCCGTCGGGCGACCTGCACATGGGGCACGCCGAGGCGTTCGCGATGGGCGACGTCGTCGCGCGCCACTGGATGCAGCGCGGCTTCGACGTGCTGCATCCCATCGGCTGGGACTCCTTCGGCCTGCCGGCCGAGAACGCCGCCATCAAGCGCGACGCCCACCCGGCCGAGTGGACCTACGCGAACATCGAGACGCAGAAGCGCTCCTTCCAGCGGTACGGCATCGCCGTGGACTGGTCCCGTGAGCTGCACACCTCGGACCCCGAGTACTACCGGTGGACCCAGTGGCTGTTCCAGCAGCTGTACCGCAGGGGCCTGGCGTACCGGAAGGACTCCCCGGTCAACTGGTGCCCCCAGGACCAGACGGTGCTCGCCAACGAACAGGTCGTGGACGGCCGCTGCGAGCGCTGCCGCACCGAGGTCACCAAGCGGACCCTGAACCAGTGGTACTTCCGCATCACCGAGTACGCGGACGCGCTGCTGGACGACATGGACCAGCTCACCGGCCACTGGCCCGAGCGCGTGCTCGCCATGCAGCGCAACTGGATCGGCCGCTCCGAGGGCGCCCACGTCGACTTCCAGGTCGAGGACGGCCCCGTCGTCACGGTCTTCACCACCCGGCCGGACACGCTGCACGGCGCGACCTTCATGGTGGTCGCCGCCGACGCCCCGCTGGCCGCCGAGCTCGCCGGCGACGACGTGCGGGCCGAACTCGAGGCGTACCGCGAGGACCTGAAGAAGGTCTCGGACATCGACCGCCAGGCCACGGACCGCCCGAAGAGCGGCGTGTTCCTGGGCCGCCACGCGGTGAACCCGCTGACCGGTGAGCGCCTGCCGATCTGGGCCTCGGACTACGTGCTGGCCGACTACGGCACGGGCGCCATCATGGCCGTGCCGGCCCACGACCAGCGCGACCTCGACTTCGCCCGCGCCATGGGGCTGCCCGTGCGCACCGTGCTGGACACCGGCGAGGAGGACCCGGCCGTCTCCGGCGTCGCGACGACCGGCGAGGGCACCCTGGTGAACTCCGGGGAGCTCGACGGCCTGGACAAGACCGCGGCCATCGCGCGGGCCATCGAGATCGTGCAGGAGCGCGGCACCGGCCGGGGCACCACCACGTACCGGCTGCGCGACTGGCTGCTCTCCCGTCAGCGCTTCTGGGGCACCCCGATCCCCGTGGTGCACTGCCCGGACTGCGGCGAGGTGCTCGTGCCGGAGGACCAGCTGCCGGTCACCCTGCCGACCGACCTCAAGGGCGAGCAGCTCGCCCCCAAGGGCCAGTCGCCCCTGGCCGCGGCGACGTCGTGGGTCGAGGTGGACTGCCCGCAGTGCGGCGGCCCCGCGCGACGGGACACCGACACCATGGACACGTTCGTGGACTCGTCCTGGTACATGCTCCGCTACGCGTCCCCGAACGACGACGCCCGCGTCTTCGACCCCGAGGCTCTGCGTCGCTGGCTGCCCGTGGACCAGTACGTGGGCGGCGTGGAGCACGCGATCCTGCACCTGCTGTATGCCCGCTTCTTCACCAAGGCCCTGCACGACCTCGGCCTGGTGCCCTTCACCGAGCCGTTCCGCGCCCTGCTCAACCAGGGCCAGGTGCTCAACGGCGGCAAGGCCATGTCCAAGTCGCTGGGCAACGGCGTGGACCTGGGCGACCAGCTGGACGAGTTCGGCGTCGACGCCGTGCGCCTGACCATGGTGTTCGCCTCGCCGCCCGAGGACGACGTGGACTGGGCCGACGTCGCCCCGGGGGCGGCCGGCAAGTTCCTGGCCCGCGCGTGGCGCCTGGCCCGCGACGTCCGCGCGACGGGCGCCCCGGCCGGCACGGACCCGGCGGACGGGGCCGTGACCCTGCGCCGGGTGACGCACCGGACCGTGCACGAGGCCCAGCAGCTGCTGGACGACGGCAAGTTCAACGTGGTCGTCGCCAAGACGATGGAGCTGGTCAACGCGGCCCGCAAGGAGATCGACGCGGGCGCCGGCGCGGCCGACCCCGCCGTCCGCGAGGCCGCCGAGGCCGTGGCCGTGCTGCTCTCCCTCGTGGCGCCGTACACGGCCGAGGACATGTGGGTCCTCCTGGGCCACGAGCCCTCCGTGGTCCGCGCCGGCTGGCCCGCGGTGGACGAGGCGCTGCTGGTCGAGGACACCGTCACGGCCGTCGTCCAGGTCAAGGGCAAGGTCCGCGACACCCTCGAGGTGCCCGCGGACATCACCGCCGAGGACCTCGAGGCGCGCGCCCGCGCGTCGCAGAAGGTGCGGAACTTCATCGGGGACGCCGAGATCGTCAAGGTGATCGTGCGGGAGCCCAAGCTCGTGAACCTGGTGATCCGCTGACCGCGTGAGACCGGCCCCGACCGGGCCGGGGGAGAGGAGGCAGGCCGTGGCGAGCATCGAGCAGTGGCGCGACGACGCGCTCGTCCGCCTGCGCTCCCGCCGCTCCCAGCTGGCCGGGCGGGCACGCTACGGGCTGCGCCCGCCCCGCCGGGACCGCACGGCCGTCGTCACGGACTCGGCCGCCGCCCTGCCCGGCGCCGTCCTCGGACACGGTCTGGCCGCGGGGATCCGCCAGGTGGCGCTGCCCGTCATGGTGGGCGAGCAGATCCACACGGAGGGCACGGACGAGCTCGCGCTGGAGCTGCCGCTGGCCCTGGCCGCCGGCACCCCGGTGCGCACCTCACGGCCCTCGCCGGGCGCGTTCCGGACGGCCTACGCTGAGCTGGCCCGCGCCGGCTACGCACGCATCCTCTCCGTCCACCTGTCCGGCGAGCTCTCCGGCACCGTGGAGGCCGCGCGCCTGGCCGCCGCGGACGCCGAGCGCCCGGTGACCGTGGTGGACTCGCGCACCGTGGGCTTCGCGCTGGGCATGGCCGTGGTGGACGCCGCCGTGGACGCGGGGGTGGGCATGCCCGTGGCCCGCATCCGCGAGCGGCTCGAGGCCACCGTGGACTCCAGCCATGTGCTGTTCACGGTGCCCAGCCTCGAGCAGCTGCGCCGGGGCGGGCGGATCAGCGGGCTGGCCTCGCTGCTGGGCACGCTGCTGCAGGTGCGCCCCGTCATGGCCGTCGACGACGGCGCGATCGGCCTGGTCGACCGCCCGCGCTCCGCGGCCCGGGCCGTCGACCGGCTCGTGGAGCTCGCGACCGAGCGGGCCGGCGGGGACCCGGTGCGGATCGCCGTGCACGAGTACGGCGACCCCGAGACGGCCGGGCAGCTCGCGGAGCGGCTCCAGCCGATCTCCACCACCCCCGTGCCCGTCGTCGAGCTGCCCGCCGTGCTCGCCGCGCACCTGGGCCTGGGCGCGCTGGGTGTGGTGATCTGCCCGCTGGAATCGCCCACGGGGGGCTCGGGGGACTGAGGCCGCCCGTGTGGGAGCGCTGAGGAGACGGGCGCGTCCGTTCCTGCACACCGCCCTGGAGCGCGGTGGCGATCCCCAGGCCGGGTGCGGGACGCGCCCGGCTCAGACGCGGGGACGCAGACTGCCCGCATGAGCCCCAGCCACCGCCTCTGCGACGATCCGCCCGCCTTCGCCCCGGACCCCGCGCCCGCGGCCGTCCCCGACGTCGACACGGCCGGCCCGCACGCCGCGTCCGGGTGGGAGCGCACCCCGCCCCGGGGCCCGGTGCTGCGGTGGCGGCCGGCCCTGCTGGCCGTCACCGTGCTGCTCGTCGCCGCCGCGGCCTGGTGGGCGGTGGCCTGGCTGACCACCCCGGCGCCGCCCGCGGCGATCCCGGCGGCCGCGGCCGGGGCAGGCATCCCGCAGACCGGCGCGCCCTCCGCCGCCCCGTCGGCGGCGGGCACCGACGCGCGGACGTCCGAGGCGGGGCCGTCGGGGGAGGCGCCCGAGCCCGCCGGGTCCGGCCCGCTGCGGGTGCACGTGGTGGGCGAGGTCGCCCGGCCGGGTGTGGTCAGCCTCGCGCCGGGCTCCCGGGTGGCCGACGCCGTGCGCGCGGCGGGCGGCCCGACCCGGGACGCCCGGGCGGAGCGCATCAACCTCGCGGCCCCGCTGGACGACGGCCAACAGGTCCTCGTCCCCTCCGCCCACACGCCGCAGGACGCCCTGGACCGGGTGGCCGGGGCCGCGCAGGCGCAGCCCACGCCGACCACGGGCGGGGCCGGTGCCGGAGGCGAGCCGGGCGGCGCCGAGCCCGGCGGCACCGTGGACCTGAACACCGCTGACGCCACGGAGCTGCAGACCCTGCCCGGCGTCGGCCCCGCCACGGCGGAGAAGATCATCGCCCACCGCGAGACGGTCGGCCCGTTCACCGGCCTGCCGGACCTGGACGCGGTGCCCGGCATCGGCCCGGCCACGCTCGACCGGCTGCGTGACCACGTCTCGTGGTGAGCCCGGTCCCGGGCCCGTCCAGCGATCCCATGGACCACCGCGCCCGCCGCCGCGAGGTGCCCGGCCCGCTCGACGCCCGGTGGGTGCCCGCCCTGCTCGCCTGCCTGACCCTCGGGATCCTCGGCGTCGGCTGGGACGCCCCGGCCCGCTCGGCGGCGGCCCTCACCGGGTTGGCCGTCGCCGCGGCCGCCGTCCTGGGCGCCGCCCGCTCGACCGGTCGGATACGGGGCGTGGCCACCGCGGCGGCGCTGGCCGGCGTGGCCGCGGCCCTGATGCTGCAGCACTCGGCCGGGCCGGCCGCCGCGGCCGAGGGCAGCGGCTGGACCGGCGCGGTGCACGCGGGCTCACCGCTGCGGCTCGAGCTGACCCTGGACGGGCCCGCCACCCTGAGCGAGGCGGCCTTCGGCCCGCGCTGGAGCGTGCCCGTGCGGGTCGAGACGTTCGGAAACCCGCCGCGGGCCCCCGCGGCGGCCGTGACGGCCCGGCTCACGGGCGGGGGCGCACCGCCCGCGACGATCGCCGCGCCGTCGGACAAAACGGCGGCCCCCGGCGGCGGGCCGGGATCGCGGGTGTGCGTCGTGGCCCGGCCGTCGAGGTCCGGCTCCACCGTGTTCCTGGCCGCCGCGGCCGCCCCGCAGCCGGGACCCTGCCCCGGCGGGGTGGAGACGGCGGGCGGGGCCACCGACGGCGGCCCGGGCCCGCCTCGGCGGGAGGCGCTGCGCGCCGCATTCCGTCAGTCCGCGGAGCGCACGGTCGGCGCGGCGCCGGAGCTCATCCCGGGGCTGGTGCTGGGCGACCGCTCCGCCCAGGGGGCCGCCCTCGACGACGCCATGAAGGCCTCGGGCCTGTCGCACCTGTCTGCCGTGTCCGGGGCCAACGTGGCCATGATCCTCGGCGCGGTCGCGATCACCCTGCGCTGCGCGCGGGTGCACCGGGCGGTGGTCCTCAGCGCCGGGCTGGCGGTCCTCGGGGTGTTCGTGGTCGTGGTGGGGCCGGAGCCGTCCGTGCTCCGGGCGGCCGTGATGGGCGCCCTCGGCGCCCTCGCGGTGTTCTTCGGCCGCGCGCGGCAGGCGTTCGGACTCCTGACGGTGGGCGGCACGGCCCTGCTCGTCGCGGTGCCGGCCCTCGCCGTGGAACCGGCCTTCCACCTCTCCCTGGCGGCGACCGCGGGCATCGTCCTGGGCGGCGCGCCCCTCGACCGTGCGCTGCACGCCGGGCTCGGCCGGGTGCTGCCCGACGTCGTGGCGCGGTGGCTCTCGGCGTCGCTCGCGGTGACCGTGGCCGCCCACCTGGCCTGCCAGCCGATCATCCTGGCCATGACCGGTGAGGTGTCGGCCTACGCGGTGCCGGCCAATCTGCTGGCCGCCCCGGCCGTGCCGCCCGTGACCGTCCTGGGCACCCTCGCCGCGGCCCTCGCCCTGCCCGCGCCGGGGATCGCCGCCGCCCTCGTCGCCGTGATCCAGTGGCCCGCGGCCTGGATCGGGTGGGTCGCCCACACCAGCGCCTCCCTGCCCGGGGCGCTGCGTCCGTGGCCGGCCGGAGCCCTCGGCGCCGGGCTGGGCGTCCTGCTGGTTGCCGCGACGCTCCTCGGATTCGCCGCCGTGCTCCTGCTCGAACGCCGCCGGGCCGCCCCGGTGCGGCGTGTCGGCCGCAGCGCGCCGCGGACCCGCGAGCGCCTCCCCGCCCTGGTCGTGCTCGCCGCCGCGCTGGCCGCGGCCACCACGGGTGCGGTCGGGGCGGTCCTCGTGCCGCGGGCCTCGGGCGCGGCCCCGCCGGACTGGGCGGTGGCGTTCTGCGACGTCGGCCAGGGGGACATGGCCGTGTTCCGGTCCGGCCCGCGCGCGGGGGTCGTCGTCGACGTCGGGCCCGAACCGGGGCTCGCTCGTCGCTGCCTCGACGACCTCGACGTCGACCGGGTGGACGCCGTGCTGCTCACCCACCTGCACGCCGACCACGCCGGGGGGCTGGCCGGCGTGGTCGACCGCGCCTCCCCCGGGGCGGTGCACTACGCGACCCGGGACGCACCGGGGCAGGGCAGGGGAGGGCGCGGCGGGGAGGCGGAGGGCGTCGACCCGCCCGCCGACGCGGCACGGCTCCGCACCGGCGCGACGGGCACGGCCGGGCCGGTGCGGTGGCATGTGCTGCTCGCCGACGCGCGGGCCCCCGAGGAGAACGACGCCTCCGCGCAGGTGCTGGTCACCGTCGAGAGCGGGGCCGGTCCGGTCACGACGCTGGTCACCGGCGACATGGAGGAGGACGCCTCCGCGGCGTGGGTCGCGGGGCGCCGGTCCGATGCCGCCGCACCGCCGCGCGTGGACGTGCTCAAGGTCGCCCACCACGGGGCCCGCAACGGTGGGACGGCCGTGCCGCGCGCGGCCGGCGCCCGCCTGCACGTGGTCTCCGTGGGCGCCGACAACCCGTACGGCCACCCTCACCGGGCCACGGTGGACGCGCTCGGCCGCCTCGGGCCGGTGGCCCGCACGGACCTGCACGGCACGCTGGCCCTCACGGCCGCGGACGGCCCCAACCCCGACGGCGCGCCCGAGATCACGGCTCACACCGTCCGCCCGCCCTCGAGCGTCCGCACCGGACCCTAGGATGGGACGCATGTCCGCCGCCCGCAGCCCCCGTTCCGGCCGAGCCGGCCGCACCGACCCGCTGGCCTGGCGGCGAGCCGAGCCCGCCCCGCTCATGCTCCTCAAGGGACCCGAGGACCATGCCGCCCGGTGGGTGACGGACCGCGTGACCCAGGCTCTGCGCGAGCGTCACGGTCAGCTGGAGATCCACCGGCTCCGCGCGGGGGAGTACCAGCCCGGCCAGCTGGCCACCGCGGCCAGCCCGTCCCTCTTCGCCGAGCCCACCCTCATCACGGTCGAGGGCCTCGAGGCCATGAACGATGCGTTCCTCGAGGACGCCCTGCGCCTCGTCCAGCAGGGCCCCGGCGCGGACGACGTCACGCTCGTGCTGCGTCACACCGGCGGCACCCGCGGCAAGAAGCTGCTGGATGCCGTCGCGAAGGACGGCACGGTGGTCGAATGCGTGCCGCTGAAGAAGGACGAGGAGCGGCTGGCCTTCGTGCAGGCCGAGTTCCGCGACCGGCGTCGACGCATCGACGAGGAGGCGGCCCGCGCGCTCATCCGCGCCACCGGCGCCTCGCTCACGGAGCTCGCGGCCGCGTGTGCCCAGCTCGTCGACGACACCGAGGGCGTCGTCACCGTCGAGACCGTGGACACCTACTACAGCGGCCGCGTGGAGGCCACGAGCTTCGCGGTGGCCGACGCGGCGCTCGAGGGGCAGGCGGCGAGGGCCGTGTCCCTCGTGCGGCACGCGATGGCCACCGGCGTGCACCCGGTGATGATCACCGCGGCGCTCGCGCTCAAGGCGCGGCAGGTGGCACGGATGATCGACGCCCGCCGGCCCGCCGCCGAGCTGCCGTCCCTGCTCGGAGTGGCCCCGTTCCAGGTGCGCTACATCCAGCAGGCGGCGCGGCACTGGACGGCGGCCGGCATCGCGCAGGCCGTGGAGTGGATCGCCCAGGCCGACGCCGAGGCCAAGGGCGCCTCCCGCAACCCGGAGTTCGCCGTCGAGCGCGCGGTCATCCGCGTGGCCACCGCCGTCAGCCGCTGACGGCGCCGCCGGACGGCACGCGACGGGGGCAGCCCGGACACGACGCGGCCCCCGCACCGATCGCTCGGGGCGGGGGCCGCGGTCACAGCCGGGGGGCGTGGATCAGCCGAGGAGGGCCTTCACGCGGGCGGCGATGCCGGACTTGCGGTTCGCGGCCTGGTTCTTGTGGATGACGCCCTTCGAAGCGGCCTTGTCCAGCTTGCGGGAGGCGGTGCGCAGCGCGGCGGCGGCGGCCTCGGCCTCGCCGGCGGCGACGGCCTTGTCCACGGCGCGGATGGCGGTCTTCAGCTCGGACTTCACCGCGACGTTGCGCTGGCGCGCCTTCTCGTTGGTGAGGATGCGCTTCTTCTGGGACTTGATGTTAGCCAAATCGGGTCCTTCGTCGTCGGCGGCGCGGACGAGGGTCCGGGCGCCGCATGAACAGGGGGTCGTGGAGGGTGCCCGGATCCGTGGACTGAGCGGCGTGGGGAACACCGATGATGACCCGTTCCGGGGGTGCCCGTCGACCGGCGGACACAATGCGGACGATCCTACCACCCAGACCCTGCGATCCGCGCGGCGGACTCAGCGCCCCCGCCGCCGGGCGCGGGCCAGCGCGGCCGTGACCCGGTCGAAGGCCGCCCGGTCCAGGACGCCGCCCTCCCGGCGCACCGCGGCCGGATCCACGCGGACCACCCGGTCCAGCTTCGCCTCCGAGGCGCGGCCGGACCGGTCCCAGGCGCCCGCGCCCACGTCCACGTAGTCCTCGTCCCGGGTCAGGGCGTTGTTCCGGTCCCGGCTGGTCAGCATGAGCCCGAGCAGGTGCGCCCCGTCCCGGCCGATCAGGAGCACGGGGCGGTCCTTGCCCCGGCCGTCCATCTCCTCGTACGGCACCCAGGTCCACACGACCTCTCCCGGCCCGGCCGTCGGCCCGGGCACGGGCGCGTACTCGACGCGGACGGTCCCGGTGAAGTCCGGCAGGGACGCGTGGCGGCCGGTGTCCTGTCGCCGGGGCCGGCGCTCCTGCCCGGGCCCGGGCATCGGCCACGAGTCGGTGGGCTCCGTGGGGTCCCACGCGGGCCCGGGAGGCCCGGGCGGGCCCGGGAAGGGTGACGGGCCGCTCCGGTCGCCGGCCCGTCGACCGGCCTCGGAGGCGGCTCGACGCGGCCGGGCGTCGTCGCGGAGGGCGCCGATCAGGCGTGCCGTCCGGCGGCCGAGGGACAGGGCGCGATGCAGGTCGAAGGCCATGGGCGTGAATCTAGTGGACGCGCGGGCCCGGCGTCCGGGTCGGGTCGGCGGCGGGACATGACAGACTAGGCGGTCAGAGCCCCGTCCCCGTCACCCGTAGAGGAAGTGCCCGTGTCGCCCCTGGCGTCGAACCCCCCGGTGCCCGCTGCCACCGACCCCTCGGTGATCCGCAACTTCTGCATCATCGCCCACATCGACCACGGCAAGTCCACGCTGGCGGACCGCATGCTGCAGGCCACCGGCGTCGTGCAGCCCCGCGACATGAAGGCCCAGTACCTGGACCGCATGGACATCGAGCGTGAGCGCGGCATCACCATCAAGTCCCAGGCCGTGCGCATGCCCTGGTCCGTGGACGGGGTGGACTACGCCCTGAACATGATCGACACCCCCGGGCACGTGGACTTCACCTATGAGGTCTCCCGCTCGCTGGCCGCGTGCGAGGGCGCGATCCTGCTGGTGGACGCCGCCCAGGGCATCGAGGCCCAGACCCTGGCGAACCTCTACCTCGCCATGGAGCACGAGCTGGAGATCATCCCCGTGCTCAACAAGATCGACCTGCCCGCCGCGGATCCGGACCGCTACGCGGCCGAGCTGGCCTCCCTGATCGGCTGCGAGCCCGAGGACGTGCTGCGCGTCTCCGGCAAGACGGGCGTCGGCGTCGAGGAGCTGCTGGACCGCGTGGTCCGCGCCATCCCCGGCCCGGAGGGGGACGCGGACGCCCCGGCCCGCGCGATGATCTTCGACTCCGTGTACGACACCTACCGGGGCGTCGTCACGTACGTGCGCGTCGTGGACGGCCGGCTCTCCCCACGGGAGAAGGTCCGCATGATGTCCACGGGCACCACCTACGAGCTCCTCGAGATCGGCGTCTCCTCCCCGGAGCCCGTGCCCACCAAGGGCCTGGCCGCGGGCGAGGTGGGCTACCTCATCACCGGCGTGAAGGACGTGCGTCAGTCCAAGGTGGGCGACACGGTCACCAACCACGCCCACCCGGCGGAGCAGTCCCTGGGTGGCTACGAGGACCCCAAGCCCATGGTGTTCTCGGGTCTGTACCCCATCGACGGCTCGGACTATCCCGTGCTGCGTGACGCCCTGGACAAGCTCAAGCTCAACGACGCCGCGCTCGTCTACGAGCCGGAGACCTCGGTCGCGCTGGGCTTCGGCTTCCGCGTCGGCTTCCTCGGTCTGCTGCATCTGGAGATCGTGCGCGAGCGCCTCGAGCGCGAGTTCGACCTCGACCTCATCTCCACCGCGCCCAACGTGGTCTACGAGGTCACCCGGGAGGACCGTGAGGTCGTCACCGTGACCAACCCCTCCGAGTTCCCCGAGGGCAAGATCCTCGAGGTGCGCGAGCCCATGGCCTCGGCCACGATCATCGTGCCGGCCGAGTTCATCGGCGCCGTCATGGAGCTGTGCCAGGCCAAGCGCGGCAATCTCAAGGGCATGGACTACCTCTCCGAGGAACGCGTGGAGATCCGCTACTGGATCCCGCTGGCCGAGATCGTGTTCGACTTCTTCGACCAGCTCAAGTCCCGCACCAAGGGGTACGCCTCGCTGGACTGGAAGGCCGACGGCGACCAGGTCGCCGACCTCGTCAAGGTGGACATCCTGCTCCAGGGCGAACAGGTGGACGCGTTCTCCTCGATCACCCACAGGGACAACGCCTACGCGTACGGCGTGATGATGACGGGCAAGCTCAAGGAGCTGATCCCGCGCCAGCAGTACGAGGTGCCGATCCAGGCCGCCATCGGCTCGCGCATCATCGCCCGCGAGAACATCCGCGCGATCCGCAAGGACGTGCTCTCCAAGTGCTACGGCGGCGACATCTCCCGCAAGCGCAAGCTGCTCGAGAAGCAGAAGGAGGGCAAGAAGCGCATGAAGATGGTCGGCCGGGTGGAGGTCCCGCAGGAGGCCTTCATCGCCGCCCTGTCCTCGGACAGCGCCGGCGCCGACCAGGCCGCGAAGAAGTAAGTGCCCGCCCTGCCCCTCGGCGAGCCCGTCCCCGACGACGGCCGGCTGCCGGCCGACGTCGGGCAGCGGGTGCGCGCGGCCGCCCGCGACGGCGCGGCGCGCACCTTCAGCCTGTACGTCCACGTGCCGTTCTGCACGGTGCGCTGCGGCTACTGCGACTTCAACACGTACACGGCCGTCGACCTCGGCCCCGGCGCGGGTCGCGGCGACTACTGGGAGTCGGCGGTCGCGGAGTTGGACTTCGCCGCGGACGTGCTCGCGTCCTCGGACGTGCCCGACCGCCCGCTGCACACGGTGTTCTTCGGCGGCGGCACGCCCACGCTCCTGCCGGCCGCGGACCTCGTGCGCATCCTCCAGGCGGCGGTGGACCGGTTCGGGATCGCGCCCGGCGCGGAGGTGACCACCGAGGCCAACCCGGACACGATCACCCCGGAGTACGCCCGCCAGCTCGCGGCCGGCGGCTTCACCCGCCTCTCCCTGGGCATGCAGTCCGCGGTGCCGCACGTGCTCGCCACGCTCGAGCGCACCCATCGGCCCGAGTCCGTCCCCGCCGCCGTCGCCGCGGCCCGCGAGGCCGGCCTGGAGGTGTCCCTGGACCTGATCTACGGGACCGCGGGGGAGTCCCTCGCCGACTGGCGGGCCACGCTCGAGGCCGCCGTCGCCCTGGCCCCGGACCATGTGAGCGCGTACTCGCTGATCGTGGAGGAGGGCACCAAGCTCGGGGCCCAGGTGGCCCGCGGCGAGGTGGCGGACGTGGACCCCGACGACCAGGCGGACAAGTACCTGCTCGCCGAGGAGCTGCTCGGCGCCGCCGGCTACCGCTGGTACGAGGTGTCCAACTGGGCGCGGGACCCGCGGGGGTCCGGGGTCCACCGTGCGCGGCACAACGTGGCGTACTGGGAGGACCAGGACTGGTGGGGGATCGGCCCGGGCGCGCACTCGCACCTCGCCGGGGTCCGGTTCTGGAACGCCAAGCACCCCGCCGCCTACGCGCAGCGGCTGGCCACAGGGGTCACCCCCGCCGTCGGCCGCGAGCGGCCCGACGCCGACGCGCGGCGCCTCGAGCGCATCATGCTCGCGGTGCGCACGGTGGGCGGGCTCCCGACCGCGGAGCTCGTCTCGGAGACGCCGGGGGAGGCCGTGCGGATCCGCGGGGCGATCGCCGAACTCATCGCCGCGGGCCTGCTGGACGGGCGCGCCGCCGTCGACGGGCGCATCGTCCCCACGCTCGAGGGGCGGCTGCGCAACGACGCGATCGTCCGGGCGCTGGCCGGCTTCTGACCGGCCGGCCCCGGGTCAGCGCAGGATGCGCAGGTTGAACGGGTACCGGAACGGACGGCCCTTGGACACGTGCGAGGCGCCCATCACGCCGTAGACCGCCATGGCGGCCCACGTGAGCGCGCCGAGGATCGCGAAGATCGGGCCGACCACCGGCAGCAGGGACAGGAAGAAGAACAGGAGCGTGATGAGCGTGGGCGGCCCGGAGAAGTTCAGGGCCTCGCGCGACTCCTGCGAGGTGAACGGGCCGCGGTCGCGGTAGAGCAGCCACACGACCAGCGGGCCGAGCACGCCGAACGCCAGACTGAGGTGGGCCAGCGCCGCGCGGTCACGGTCCTGCTTCGCCGTGAGCGGGGCGCCGCGGCCGCCGGCCGAGACGAGCCAGGCGGGCGGGCCGTGGCCGGTGCGGCCGGCGTCGGGCTGCGCGCGGGTGTTCACGAGGGGCTCCTCCTGGATCGCGGGACCCGCGCGCCGGGGACCGGGCGCAGGGCATGGGCCAGCATAGCGCGGGCGGGCGGGGGCCGCGCCGAGATCAGTGCTCGGGTGCGGCGGTGAGGAAGTCGATGAGCTCCTCCACGCGGCCCAGCAGGGACGGCTCGAGGTCCGCGTACGTGGTGACGTGGGAGAGCAGCCGCTTCCACCCCAGCCCCGTGGCCTCCTTGCTCCCGTGCGGCCAGCCCAGTCCCCGCAGGATCCCCGTCTTCCAGTCCTGCCCCTTCGGCACGACGGGCCACGCGGGGATGCCGAGGACGGAGGGCTTGATGACCTGCCAGACGTCCACGTAGGGGTGACCGAGGATGAGCACGTTGCCCGCGGCCCCCGGCACGTGCATGGCCTCGGCCGCGAGGCGCTCCTCCTTGGACCCGGTGACGAGGTGGTCCACGAGGATCCCGAGCCGGCGCCGCGGGCCGGGGGCGAACGCACGGATCGCCCCGGCGAGGTCGTCCACGCCGTGCAGGGGCTCCACGACGATGCCCTCGAGGCGCAGGTCCTCGCCCCACACCTTCTCCACCAGCTCGGCGTCGTGCACGCCCTCCACCCAGATGCGAGAGGCGCGGGCGGTGCGGGCCCGCGCCCCCTCGACCCGTCGCGAGCCGGAGGCGGTGCGGGCCGGCGCCGCCGGGGCCGCGGCGGTCGGGGGGACCAGGGTCACGGGCTCGCCGTCGATCCAGAAGCCGCCGCCGAGGGGGAAGCCGCGGCGCACGCCGCGGCGGTCCTCCAGGACCACCACGTGCACGCCGCCGGAGCGCTCGATGCCGATCACGGCCCCGGTGAACCCGGAGGCCACGTCCTCGACCACCGTGCCGGGGGTGGCGGGCACATCGGGGACGGTCCGGGCGGGGCGGCGCGTCAGGTCGTCGTGGCCCGCGGGGCCCCAGCTGCTCCAGTCCATGGGAGAGCACGGTAGCAACGGGGGCGGGCGATCACCGTGAGCGAAGCCGTGCGGGCCGGTCGGGTCGTCCCCCGGGCCGGACGGTAGCATTGGCACTTGACCCGCCGGAGTGCCAGCCAGGGGCACCTCCGGGGTCGCCCCGGATCCCGACGGACCAGAGGAGGACCGAGATGTCGGAGCAGCCCCGCCGCCTGCAGGTGCTCCAGGCGATCGTGGAGGACTACGTGGCGCTGCGCGAGCCCGTGGGCTCCAAGGCGCTCGTGGAACGGCACGCCCTGGGCGTGTCCTCCGCGACCGTGCGCAACGACATGGCTGCGCTCGAGGAGGAGGGCCTCATCGTGGCCCCGCACACCTCCGCCGGGCGCGTCCCCACGGACAAGGGCTACCGCGTGTTCGTCGACCGCCTCTCCGAGGTGAAGCCGCTGTCCCCGGCCGAGCGCCGGGCCGTGCGGACCCTGCTGGACGCGGAGACGGACACCGAGCACATGATGGAGTCCACGGTGCGCCTCCTGGCCCAGCTGACCCAGCAGGTCGCCGTCGCGCAGTTCCCACACGAGGACGGCTCCACGATCCGCCACCTCGAACTGGTCTCCCTCACGCCCACGCGCCTGCTCGTGGTCCTCATCCTGTCCACGGGACGGGTGGACCAGCGGCACGCCGTGCTGGACCGGCCGGTCGACGAGGCGGAGCTGTCCGTGCTCCGCGGCCTCCTGCTGGACGCCCTGCTGGGGCTCGGTCCGGTGCAGGCGGCCACCGTGGTGGACGACGTCGTCACCCGGGTCCGCCCGGAGCACCGGCCGTCCGCGGCCCTCGTGGCCGCGGCCGTCCAGGACCTGCTCGAGGCCGGCCGGCAGGACCGCATCGTCCTGGCCGGCACCGCCAACCTGGCCCGCTCCCCGGGGGACTTCGGCGCGTCCATCGGGCCGATCCTGGAGGCGCTCGAGGAGCAGGTGGTGCTGCTGCGCCTGCTCACGGAGATGGAGCAGGACGCCCACGGGGTGTCCGTGCGGATCGGCTCCGAGAACGCCGGATCGCTCGCGGACACCTCGGTGGTCGCAGCCGCCTACGGCCCCGGCGCCGTGGCGAAGCTCGGCGTCATCGGACCGACCCGGATGGACTACCCGGGCACCATGGCCGCCGTCCGGGCGATCGCCCGCTATCTCTCCCGCATCCTGACCACCTGACGCGCCACCGCGCGTCCTGGCGGGCCCCGTCCCGCATCGCCCCACGTCCCGCTCTCCCCGAGAGGAATCCCCACCGTGACCGACCACTACGAGACGCTCGGCGTCAGCCGTGACGCCAGCACCGAGGAGATCCGCCGCGCCTACCGCAAGCTCGCGCGCACCCACCACCCGGACGTCAACCCCGACCCGGAGGCGGCCGAGCAGTTCAAGCGCATCTCCCACGCCTACGAGGTGCTCTCGGACGAGGGCCGGCGCCGGGCCTACGACACGACGGGCAATGAGAACGGCCAGGCCGGCTTCCCGGGCGGCTTCGGCGGGGCGGGCGGCTTCGGGGGCTTCGCCGACATCTTCGAGACCTTCATGAACGCCGCCGGCCAGGGCGGCCGCGGCGGCCCCGCCAGCCGCGCCCGCCGCGGCCAGGACGCCCTGGTGACCGCGCGGATCGACCTGCGCGACGCCGTCTTCGGCGGCGAGCAGACGATCGAGCTGGACACGGCCGTACGCTGCGATCGGTGCGAGGGCTCGTGCTGCGAGCCCGGCACCCAGCCGGAGACCTGCCAGACCTGCCACGGCCACGGCATGATCCAGCGCCCCGTGCGGTCGCTGCTGGGCACCGTCATGGCCACCGAGGCCTGCCCCGCCTGCCAGGGGTTCGGCACCGTCATCCCGACGCCCTGCCACGAGTGCGACGGGCAGGGCCGCGTCCGCACCCGGACGCCGCTGACCCTGCGGATCCCCGCGGGCGTGGACGACGGCACCCGCATCCACCTCGCCGGCCGCGGTGAGGCCGGCCCGGGCGGCGGCCCGAACGGGGACCTCTACGTGGAGATCGCGGTCCGCCCGGACGAGACCTTCCGCCGCGAGGGCGACCACCTGGCCACCACCGTGACCGTCCCCATGGCCGCCGCGGCCCTGGGCACCACCGTCACGCTGGACACCCTGGACGGCAAGCAGTCCGTCAGCCTGGACCCGGGCGTGCAGTCCGGCCACGTCGAGGTCCTCCACGGCCTGGGCGTCGGCCGCCTGCGCGGGCAGGGCCGTGGCGACCTCAAGGTGGACGTGGTGGTCACCACGCCCACCGACCTGGACGACGAGCAGCGCCAGCTCCTGGAGCGCCTGGCCGAGGTGCGCGGCGAGGAGGTCGTGCACGGCGCACCCCAGGCCAAGGGCATGTTCGCCCGGCTGCGGGAGAACCTGAGGAACCTGTGACCGCCCCCCTGTTCCACCTCGAACCGGGCACCCTGGCCGGTGCGAGCGCCGGCGCGGAGGTCGTCTTCGGCGGCCCCGAGGCCCGGCACGCCGCCGCGGCCATGCGCCTGGCCCCCGGGGAGGCCGTGCTCCTGGCCGACGGGTCGGGCACGCTCGGCCACGGCACCGTGCTCGCGGCCGCCCCGGACGCGGTGTCCGTGCGGCTGGACACGGTGGCGGAGGAGCCGGCGCCCACCCCGGCGCTCGTGCTCGTCCAGGCCCTCGCCAAGGGCGACCGGGACCTCATGGCGGTCCAGGCCGCCGTCGAGCTCGGCGTGGACGCCGTGGTGCCCTGGGAGGCGGAGCGCTCGATCGTCCGCTGGAAGGGCCCCAAGGCCGCCAAGGCCCGCCAGAAGTGGGCGGACACGGCCCGCGCGGCCGCCAAGCAGGCGCGTCGCGCCCGGGTGCCCGCGGTCCGAGACCACGTCTCCGGGACGGCGGTCGCCGGGCTGGCCCGGGACGACGACGGCGGCCGGCTCGTCCTCGTGCTGCACGAGGACGCGGAGCACGGGGTGTCCACGGTGCCCGCGGAGCGACTCTCCGCGGCCGCCGAGATCGCCGTCGTCGTGGGCCCCGAGGGCGGGATCGGCCCGGCCGAGCTCGAGGCCTGCGTGGCCGCGGGGGCCGTGCCGGTGCGGCTCGGCCCGCACGTGCTGCGCGCCTCCACGGCCGGCCCCGCCGCCCTCGCCGTGCTCCAGCACCGGCTCGGCCGCTGGTGAGCCCCGGCAGGACGGCGCGCCGACGCCTAGACTGGACGGGATGTCCCGCCCCCGCGACCCCGAGGTG
>NZ_JASDCZ010000239.1:0-526 GCF_030407635.1 Micrococcus sp. APC 4021 | reverse complement strand
AGATCCGGGTGAACCACGCGCTCGGCTTCCGCTGGATGTTCCCGGCCTCCCGGCTCGTGCTCGGGCAGGTGCGCGTGCGCGAGCTCGGGGACGTGGCGGTGGTGCACGCGCCGTGGACCATGACGGGGCAGACCGCGCCCGACGGCGACGAGGCCGGCGAGCGCACCGGCGTCCTGCTGCTCGTGGTGCGCCGCACCGAGGCCGGGGCGTGGGAGGCGGTGGCCGGGCAGAACACGGACTCCGTGCCCGAGGCGCAGACCCACCTGGCCGACGACGACGGGCTGGCCGCGGTGCACTACCACCCGTCGGCGTGGATCGATCCCGACGACGACCCCGACGGCCCGGAGGCCTGCTGAGCGGCGACCGGCTCACGCCACCGTCAGCAGCCGCACCCAGTCGTCCTCGACCCGCTCCCCGCCGACCACGAACTGCCGCGCCCCGACCGTCTCGAAGCCGAGGCGCTCGTAGAACCGGTTGGCCCGTGCGTTCTGCGCGTTCGTGCCGAGCCACACGTGCCGGAACCCCA
>NZ_JASDCZ010000238.1:0-590 GCF_030407635.1 Micrococcus sp. APC 4021 | reverse complement strand
GCCCCGCAGCCCGTCCAGGCCCTGCGCTCGGTGCCGGACCTGCCGGAGCACGAGGCCGAGCACGACGCGGACCTGAGCAACCTCATCGACGGCGACCCCACCACCGTGTGGCGCACCTTCGCCTACGCACGGCCGAACTTCGGCGGCTATGTGGAGAGCATGAACCTCGTGGTCCAGCTCGAGGAGCGCACCGAGGTGAACGAGGTGACCCTGCAGAGCACGGGGGCCACCGGTGGCGCCTGGTTCGCCTACATCGCCGACTCCCCCGAGGGCGCGAACGCCAAGGAGATCGGCAACGGCACCTTCGACCAGGACACCGTCTCCATCCCCGTGCCCTTCGAGGGCACCGAGGCCGAGGCCGAGTACGTGATCGTCAGCCTCACCTCGCTGCCCCAGCTGGAGGGCACGACGTCGGACCTCCCGTTCGGCCTGCGGCTCGGCGAGATCGCCGTCCGCTGACCCCGCGCCCAGGCGACGGCGCGCCGGACCTTCCGGCCGCCGTCGCCGGACGTCGCTGCACCGCGGCCCGACACCGCGGAATACCCGCCCGTGGCTCCGCCGTTGTCCTGGAGGAGCGCCCACCACCCCGA
>NZ_JASDCZ010000237.1:0-641 GCF_030407635.1 Micrococcus sp. APC 4021 | reverse complement strand
GTTTCCCGAACGAAAACGCGGGTGGGGCGTAGCCTGGCCGCCATGACCACCGTGTTCTACGACGACCAGGGCCGCCCCGAGCCGCCCTTCGCCGCGGGCGAGGCCGCCACCCTGCTGGGCTTCCTCGACTTCCTGCGCGCCACGATCGAGTGGAAGACGGCGGACCTGGACACGGCCGCGCTGCACCGCCGCCTGCCGGGGCACCCGTCCGCGATGACGCTCGGCGGCCTGCTCAAGCACCTCGCGTTCGTCGAGTTCTGGTGGTTCGAGGCCGTCGCCCTCGGCGAGCCCACCTCGACGCCCTGGGTGGGCGCGGACTTCGACGCGGACCCCGACTGGGACTGGCACAGCGCGGCGCAGGACTCCGCGGCGGACCTGCGCGCCCTCTGGCAGGGCCAGGTGGAGCGGTCCCGGCAGATCGTGGTGGACCTGCTCGCGGCGGACGGCGACGACGGCGCCGCGGCCCTGGCCCGCGCCCACCGGATCCGGGAGGGGCGGGACCCGGTCTCGCTGCGGTGGATCCTCACCCACATGATCGAGGAGTACGGCCGCCACGCCGGCCACGCCGACCTGCTGCGCGAGGGGATCGACGGCCAGGCCGGCGAGTGAGCCCGCCCCACCCGCGGTCCCGCCTGCGGTCG
>NZ_JASDCZ010000236.1:0-646 GCF_030407635.1 Micrococcus sp. APC 4021 | reverse complement strand
CTTCCATCCTGCGGGGCGGGGCCCACTCGTCTCATCTCAGCCGGCGCCTCGTGGCAAGAACCTCATGACCCACAACACCTAGGCCCGACCGGCCGGGTCCTGACCAGCGCTCAGCGGCGCACAGCCGCGGCGAGCCAGTCGACGGCGAGGGCGTAGCCCTGGACGCCCGCCCCGGCGATCACGACGTCGGCGACGGCGGAGACGTGCGAGTGGTGTCGGAACGCCTCGCGCCGGTGGACGTTGGAGATGTGCACCTCGGCGATCGGCCGGTCGACGGCGGCGAGGGCATCGCGGATCGCGACGGAGGTGTGCGAGTACGCGGCCGGGTTGATGAGGACACCCCCGTGGGAGGTGCGGGCCTCCTGGATCCAGTCGACGAGCTCGCCCTCGTGGTTGGACTGTCGGAAGTCCACGGTCAGCCCGTGCTCGGCCGCGCGGGCCTCGGTGAGCGCGCGGACGTCGTCGAGGGTGGCCGTGCCGTAGACCTCGGGCTCGCGGGTGCCCAGCAGGTTCAGGTTGGGGCCGTTGAGCACGAGCAGGGGCAGGATGGGGGCGCCGGTCATGGGGCCAGTCTAGGTGTTGTGGGTCATGAGGTTCTTGCCACGGGGTACGGGCTGAGATGAGACGAGCGGGCCTCTCCGGGCGT
>NZ_JASDCZ010000235.1:0-680 GCF_030407635.1 Micrococcus sp. APC 4021 | reverse complement strand
CGGCAATGGAATCCTTCTTCGCGCTGTTGCAGAAGAACGTGCTGAACCGGCGTCGCTGGCAGTCCTTCGACCAGCTCCGGCTCGCGATCGTGAGCTGGATCGAGCGGACCTATCACCGCCGTCGTAGGCAGGCCCGTCTCAGGAAGCTCACCCCTGTCGAGTTCGAGATGGTTCAATCAGTCCAGGCGGCTGCCGCCGCCTGATAACTCGTGTCAAGCAAACTCATGGCAGACCCCGGGCACCGATGGGACCTGTCAGGTCAGTACCGCGTCACGGTCAGCGTTGTGGTGGTGCACAAGGCGACCCTCTTCAGGGGGGGCGCCTTAGGATGCCGCCAAGGTCCCCAACATGAGCCCAGTTGCTGGTCGTTAGGGGTACCTCGTGTCCCGCGCGGCCGACGCTACCGGCGTTTCAGGCGTCGGCGGCTGCCTAACTTCCCAGACCGACCCAGCTGAGCACGATGGTGGCCAGGAGGGTGAGCACAGCCACTAGGGCGTGTCTGACAATCGTTTGGATTACGCGAGCACCGCCCGCGTCCGCTGCGGCGATCAGCATCTGAAGCACCCGATCCCAGGTGCCTTCTTCGGCCATGCGTCGATACCAGGTCAAGCCCCTCGTGATGGTGTAGCGGTCTGATCCTTCATGGGGGTCAGGCGCTGAGGCCGAGGTTGAGTTCGGTG
>NZ_JASDCZ010000234.1:0-704 GCF_030407635.1 Micrococcus sp. APC 4021 | reverse complement strand
ATTTCGCTACCTTAGGATGGTTATAGTTACCACCGCCGTTTACTGGGGCTTAAGTTCTCCGCTTCGCCGAAGCTAACAGGTCCCCTTAACCTTCCAGCACCGGGCAGGAGTCAGTCCATATACATCGTCTTACGACTTCGCATGGACCTGTGTTTTTGATAAACAGTCGCTTCCCCCTGGTCTCTGCGGCCCCGATCCCCTCACACCAGCACGTGGTGCTCAAGGTTGGGGCCCCCCTTCTCCCGAAGTTACGGGGGCATTTTGCCGAGTTCCTTAACCATGATTCTCTCGATCGCCTTAGTATTCTCTACCTGACCACCTGTGTCGGTTTAGGGTACGGGCAGTTTGAACCTCGCGCCGATGCTTTTCTAGGCAGCATAGGATCACCGGATCACCCACCACGTGGGCGCCCATCAGGCCTCAGGCATACAGCCGGCGGATTTACCTACCGGCAGCCCTACACCCTTAGACCAGGTCATTTCCATTGCCCGGCCCGGCTACCTTCCTGCGTCACACCTGTTAATGCGCTTGCCTCCCCGGTTCAGGTCCCGCGCTCCCCATCACCGTCCCCGTCAAAGACGGGGTTCGGGATGGTTCGGGCGGTTAGTATCACCGGCTCAGCATGGGCGGTTCTTCACTGGTACGGGAATATCAACCCGTTGTCCATCGACTACGCCTGTCGGCCTCGCCTTAGGTCCCGACTT
>NZ_JASDCZ010000233.1:0-730 GCF_030407635.1 Micrococcus sp. APC 4021 | reverse complement strand
GCTCCCGAGCAGACCCTGGCCGCCCCGGGCGGCGCCCGCCTGACGGATGAGGAGTGGGCCCGACGGCTCACGCCCGAGGAGTTCCAGGTGCTGCGCCGGGCCGGCACGGAGCGGCCCTTCACGGGCGAGTACTGGGACTCCCATGTGCAGGGCGTGTACGCGTGCCGGGCGTGCGGGTCCGAGCTGTTCCGCTCGGACGAGAAGTTCGACGCGCACTGCGGCTGGCCCTCGTTCTTCGCGCCGCTCGCGGAGGACCGGGTGGAGTACCTGAAGGACACCACCCTGGGCATGGAGCGGATCGAGGTGCGGTGCGCGGCGTGCGGCTCGCACATGGGTCACGTCTTCGCGGGCGAGGGCTATGACACCCCCACGGACCTGCGCTACTGCATCAACTCGATCTCGCTGCGCCTGGCCCCCGCCGACGACGCGGCGGCCCCGGACGGGGCGCGCTGATCCGGTGCGGGAGCGCCGTGGCGTCCACGGCGCGCCCCCGCGGCCCGCTGGGCCCCGCGGCCTAGGCTGACGGGCATGAGCGTGATCGGGCCCCGTCGCCTCTCCGCCGCCCCCGGGGCGGTCGAGGCGCCCGTGCCGCCGGGGGTGTTCCGGCGTGCCCTGGCGGACCTGCGCGATGCGCGGCCGCGGACCGAGGTGCGGCTGCGGGAGATCCCGGCGCCCGAGGGGCAGGCGCCGTTCGCCGTCGCCCTCGCCGCCGACGTGTGCGACGGGCCGG
>NZ_JASDCZ010000232.1:0-774 GCF_030407635.1 Micrococcus sp. APC 4021 | reverse complement strand
CGCGCCGCCTCCCCTCGTGGACGTGGTGGCTGGCGCTGGCCGCGTGCGTGGCCGGCGTCGTGCTGGTCTACGCCGCCCTGGTGTGGTCCTCCGCCGGCCAGGTGCTCGAGTACCAGGTGTTCCGTGCCGTCGAGGAGCGCTACGCGGACACCGTGCCGGACGTGGCCTCCCAGGTGGTGCGGATCCTGCCGCTCGGGCTGGCGGTCGGCATGGCGCTGGCCTCGCTCGGCGCGCTCGCCGTGGCCCGGTGGCGGCGGCGGGGGCTGCTCGCCCTCCTCGTGCTGGCCGGGTCCAACCTCACCACGCAGCTGCTCAAGGCGGCGCTTCCGCGGCCCGAGCACGCCGACGGGGTCCCGTGGTCCGGCGGCAACTCACTGCCCTCGGGCCACATGACGCTCGCGACGGGCGCCGCTGTGGCCGCGCTGCTGCTCGTGCCCGCCCGGTGGCGACCGCTCACCACCGTCCTCGGCGCCGTGGTCAGCGCCTGCACCGGCGCCGTCGCCTACACGGAGGCCTGGCACCGGCCGTCGGACATGGCCGCCGCGGCGCTCGTGTCCGCCGCCTGGGGGCTGCTCGCCGTGCCGTTCGCCCGGTACGACGGCGCACCGCGGCCCGCACCGCGCGGCGCCCGCGGCGTGGAGGCCACGCTCTGGTCCCTGGGCGTCGCGGGCCTGGCGGCCGGGCTGGTGCTGCTGGCCCTCACCCTCGACACCCCCGCGACCAGCGGCGCCGGCCCCCACCCGGCGGCCGAGCCGGCCGGGATCCTGCTCAGCG
>NZ_JASDCZ010000231.1:0-854 GCF_030407635.1 Micrococcus sp. APC 4021 | reverse complement strand
GTCCACGACGGCGACCGTGTCCCCGCCGGCGGCGGACCACGCGGGCTGCTCCACGGCGACGCCGTCCTCGTCCGCCACAGCGTGGCCGTGCAGGCGCAGGTGACGGGCCAGGACCGCCGCGACGGCGGCCTCCAGGCCCTCGCCGCCGTGCACGACCGTGATCGGTGCGCCGACGCCCTCCGCGTCAGCGACAGCGCGAGGGCGGAGGCGGCGAGGGCCGTCGGGCGGCGGTGGGCGGGGCGGCTCACGTGGCCACCCCGGCACGGGCGAGCGCCTCGGTGACCCAGGAGGCGGTGCGCAGCCCGCTGAGCTCCGCGAGGTCGAACCAGCGTGCGTCCGTCGAGGATCCGCCGACCTCAGGGCGCAGGACGCCGCCCGTGATGCGGGCGGTGTAGAGGACCTGCACGGTGAGCAGGGGCAGCGGCTCGCCCCGCAGGCGCTTCTCCACCGGGATCGTCCCGGTCGTGACGCCCAGCAGGCCCGTGAGCTCGGCGGTGTGGCCGGTCTCCTCCCACACCTCGCGCAGGCACGCCTCCTCCGGGCTCTCGCCGAGCTCGATGCCGCCGCCGGGCAGCGTCCACTGCAGGAACTCGGGCCCCTGCCACGAGCTGAGCAGGACGCGGCCGCCGTCCACGATCAGGGCGTAGGCGCCGGCGCGCGTCTGGAACGGGCCGGCGGGGTGTGCTCCGGCGGCGTCCGGGGCGGCGGGGGTGGTGCTCATGGCTGCGGACTCCTGGCGGCAGTGGGACGGCCCGCGGCGGGCGACGCCGGGGCCCGGCCAGTCTACGAGCACCGCCCACCGCGAACAGCGGCACGGTCCACCGACCCGCGCCCTAGGCTGGAGGACCACCCGT
>NZ_JASDCZ010000230.1:0-934 GCF_030407635.1 Micrococcus sp. APC 4021 | reverse complement strand
TGCCGACCCTGCAGACCTGACAGGTACAAGCCCCCTACAACCTCGAAGACGGTTACACCACTTCCAGGGACTTGACCTGCGGGCGGGCTCGAAGCCGGAGCCGCGGCGCAGGGCCGTGGAGTCGGCGATCGGCATGTACTCCTGCCACGCGCGGCGGGCGCGGGCGGCCAGCGTGTCCACGTCACGGACCTGGGTGTAGCGCGGGTCTTCGAGGACCTCACCCGGCCACCAGTTGTTGGTCGTCTCGTGGTCGTCCCACTGGGCGATGACGGGGACGTCCGCGTACAGGGCGCGGAGGTTGTCGTCCATCATGTTGTAGCGGTGGCGGCCGCGGAACTCGTTCAGCGTCTCGGCGACCTTGGACGTCTCCTCCGTGGCGAGGTTGCGCCAGGTGGGCTCGCCGGCCACCTCGAGGGTCTCCGGGATGGGGTTGTCCGCGTAGATCGTGTCGCCGGAGTGCAGGAAGAAGTCGGGCATCGTGGCGTGCATCGCCGCGTAGCCGCGCATGCCGCCGATCTCCGGGTTGATGCCGTAGCCCTGCCCCGCGGTGTCCGCGGTCCACACGAAGGACTGGGCGGCGGAGGTCTTCCGGCCGAACCGCGCGCCGGGCGCCGTCGTGAAGCGGGCCACGGCCGACTCGCCCAGGCGGCCGGCCTCGTCCTCGAACGCGTACGTCACCTCGAAGCGGGTGTCGGAGGGCAGCGTGTCCGCGAGGATCTTCGCGGTGTGGTCGGTGGCCCCGTCGACCCAGCCGGAGCGCAGGGTCAGCCCGCGAGCGAAGCGGCCGCGCAGCACCTTCCCGTCCTCGTCGACCGCGCGCAGCGTGGCGTGCAGGCGCGAACGGCCGGACGAGCGCGCCCACAGCACGGCCGAGTTCGAGGTGACGTCGCCGGTGGCGACGCCGGACGGCAGCGTCAGACGGGACGCGACCAGG